>JAJTIF010000352.1 GCA_021299675.1 Pseudomonadota bacterium
AAACGTGGTTTGTTACCCACGAGAAGTTTATCATACCAACCAGCACCTCTCCCTAAACGGTATCCCTTGGAGGAGAAAGCAAGCCCTGGAATGATCAAGACATCCGGGGAAACTTCCTCACCCTCAGACACCCAAATCCCAGTCTCAGGAAGTTGCCCTGGGATCAAAAATCTTCCTTCTACCGAAGGAAAGCTTAGTCTCCAAGTGAGCTGCTTCCATTGCGACCAGTTCCAATGCGGTTCACTGCGCATGGGTAAGTACATTCCAATAACTGAAAAAGGGGTTATGTGATGAAGAGAGTGGAGATATTTGATCAGAGCCGATTCGATGGACTGAGACTTAAACCTTAAATCGTCTGTTGATAAAGCCTTGAGTTCTGACTTCACCACTCTTCTTAAGTCATCTTTGGTCATGCCAAACTCTTAAGAAGGACTTTGCATTGGCGAGAGTGCGTTTTCTACCGAACTCTCGATTTTTAAAATCACCGATTTAAAATCTTGCTCCATCTTCACTTTTTCTGTGGCGATCTTTAGCGCCACTAAAACCGCAACGTCCGCGGACTTAAGTTGTGGACGAGCTTTTTGAAGCTCCAGCACTTCTTTTTGCACCAAACGGATTACGGATTCAGCAATATCGTTATCACTATCCCCGGCTCGCGTTTTCACACGACAACCAAGAATCTCTATTTCACTAACCTGACTTAAATCAGTCATTGTTTAAGAGTAAGGAATACAGGGGTAAAAGTCAATGAAACCAAATAATTATAAGGATTTTTCAAGGCCAACCAAAGCTTCTACGTACTCTTTGACAACAAAGGGCTGGAGATCTTCAACAGTCTCTCCCACACCGATATAAGTGATCGGAACTTGAAGTTGCTGCACTATGCCTACAGCGCTTCCAGCCTTGGCTGAACCATCACATTTAGTGAAAACCAATCCCGTCAAACCCAGGGCCTTGTGGAACTCTTGGGCTTGCTTCAGTGCGTTCTGTCCAGTGATCGCATCAATGACCAGCCAGACCTCATGGGGAAATCCTTCCCCCACTTTGCTCATAACTCTTTTAGTTTTGGCCAGCTCATCCATCAGCCCAGTGGCCGTATGCAGGCGACCTGCCGTGTCTACTAAACAAAAATCATGTCCCTCTTTCACTGCTCGAGCAACGGTATCGTAAGCCACACCACTAGGGTCGGCACCATCTTTGGCCCGCACCATCTCAGCTCCGGCACGATCACACCAAACCTGTAGTTGATCGACGGCTGCTGCACGAAAAGTATCGCAAGCCCCCACAAGAACCTTATTGCCTTCACCCGCAAGTTTTGCGGCCAGCTTACCTATCGTTGTCGTTTTGCCGGCACCGTTCACTCCAACAATCATGATCACTTTTGGTTTTTTTTCTGATCTCTCCAGAGGGTTTGCATGAATTTTCTGAACGGGATCAAGCCGTGAACTTAAAAATTGCGCCAACACAGTTTTCAAGCTGGCTTCATCATTAAAATCACCACGACGTCGCTTCAGCTCCTGAATGAGATCCGCGACCAGTTGTGGTGGAAGATCTGCGGTGTAGAGAATTTCTTCAGCAGCTTCGAAAGAAGAGTCCTCCGCAGACCCTAGGGCGGCTGCGAGTTTCCCCCAGACATCCAGGCGAGCGCGAGAAAGCCCTTCAGAAAGTCTTTGCGTCCACTTCTTCGTTTCAACAGGAGCTTTAACTGGTGTGACTGGTGCAACAGGTTCCGTTTGACTATGCGAAACTGCCTTTGGGGGAATGGGAGCTGGTGGAGATTTTTTAGACTTAAGCCAAAAAGCCCCAACAGCTGTTACAATCGCTACCCCTAAGCCAATAAGAATTTCGAATTCCATAGATCACTCTCCCTAAGGAGCATGATTAAAACGGGAGGAAGACTGATAGTAAAGGGCCAGATAGCTCCAAACCATGCGAGCGGTGGCTCCCCACAAAACAAAATCTGCGTCATTTTTTTCGGCATGATGCAAATAGCTCTTCGCTGCGATCGTAGTCATTAAAATCTGATAGGTTGAATGACTTCTCACTTCGGCATAATTCCAAAACTCTGGCCGATTGATCTTATCCCATGGCAGAGCAATCATGTGATCCCACTCGCCATTGGATTTTGCCTGTTGAAGAAATGTTTGAACATCCATCATGAGCTCAGCCACCACGGGGACAATCGGTTGCCCTCTCGCTGTATACACAGGTCTCAATAGCCCCACACACTTTATCGCATCTCGATGGTGTGCAGACTCTTCTTCAAACTCCCTCTGGGCCACCTCAAAGGGATGGAGCTCATCGGATTTTTTATGACCACCAATAAAAGCCATTTGTCCTGGATGGGTTGGCATTGAAAGGCTTCTTTTGATCAGTATAAGATGTGCTTCTGTCCTTAAGAGCACAGAAGCACCGGACCATGACCAGGTGTCATCAAACAGTGGAAAATCTAACTCATGCGCCTTCATCATCAGTTTAAACTTATACAGTCGTTGAGAGCATTTTTCCATCAGAAAGGCTTCTTAGAAACCCTCACGCCTCCGATGGTTCCAAACCCTGGAATGGAGACCCATATCCATCCTTTCAAGGTTCGCTCTACCCTTCGCTCAAAAGACACCGATTACTATCTTCACACTTCTCCGGAGTTTTGCCTCAAGGAACTCCTCTCGCGCAAAGAAGAAAATCTTAAAAATATCTACTCAATTTCGTATTGCTTTAGAGATGAGCCTGAGTCTCCGATCCACCGCCCGCAGTTTCTCATGTTAGAGTGGTATCGCCTTCAGGAACGTTACGAGCGGATCATGCAAGATGTGGAAGAGCTTGTTGCTTTCTGCCTTGAGCAACCTGAGCTTCCAATAAGAAAAAATCTTCAATCAAAGAAAATGGTGAGGATGACGATGGAGGAGCTGTGGCAGGAAACTATTCAAGCCTCGCCCTTAGACTTTATTGAGAAAAATGAATTAAAAAAGTTCATCGCTCTCAATCACAAGGATGTACCACTACCAAAAGAAGATCTCAGCTGGGACGACTACTTTTTTCTTCTTTTCCTAAACAAGGTCGAGCCGAAACTAAAGCTTTGGCCGCTCCTCGTGGTTTACGAATTCCCAGCTCCGCTGGCAGCCCTTTCGACACTAAAAAATGCCAAGGTCTGCGAAAGGTTTGAAGTCTACATCAATGGCATCGAGCTTTGTAACGCTTATAACGAACTCACCGATCCTGAAGAGCAGCGCCGTCGTTTCATGCAACAAAACCAAGATAAAATGAGTCTCTACTCCTACTCCCTGCCTGAGCCTGAGCGCTTTCTTGCTAGTCTCGATCGGGGATTACCCCCATGCGCCGGAATTGCTCTAGGAGTTGAACGCTTACTGACAGGTCTGTGCGAGATCGAGAATCCCTTTTTCTACTGAGCTTCCTGCAGGGAATTCATCACGAGATGAAGCTTGATAATGGCCTCTGATTTTATGTGCTGCAGATGAGCTTTCTCAGCCCACTTCACATGTGCCTCTGGTGACGGGTTCGAGCGCAATCCTTCTTTAAACAAAGGACCGAAGTCACGGGCCAAATCAGCGGACATCAATGCGTACCAGCTTCTGAAATCGGCAGGCTTAGCTTCAAGCGCATCCATAATCTCTAACATTTTCTCGCTCATTGTGCGTTTAAGAAAAAACAGATTCGCCCGTCGTAAAACGTCTTCCTTATAAACCAGTGCAAAATATTTCTTAGCGAATTCAATCGTCCAAGGAACAATCTTACTCGAGAGCTGTTCGTCATAATTTTCTAGTGATGCATACACCTCATCAAGCACGAGACCTCGATAGACTCCTTCTCGGCTACCGCCTCCTTCGAGAACATTTATCCAGCGGGCGAGATCTTCTTCTTTGGCCGGCGCTCTTCTCGTAGCCTGAAAGAGCTCTTTGATGAACGCAATTTCGTAGGCTCTCTTCTTGTCCGCGGGTAGTGCATCAAAGTCCTTACCTTGCTTTCTAAGTTCGCTATCCATTCCATACACAGAGGCGTCAGTGTTTTTGCGTTCAAGCTTTGGAATCGCAGGCATCTGAACCGTGGAGATCGGTTCCTCAATCGGTTTAGCCCCAAGTATTTTTTCTGTCAGCTCGGTACCTAGCAACTTATCTAAGTGGTGACGAAGCTTCGCCTTAAGCCCATCTTCAGCGTTAGCCTGAAAAGTGAGAGAAAACAGAAATAAAATAGTCAGTTTTTTCACGCATAATTCCTTGGTTATACCTTCTAGTTTAAGCACTTTTCACTTTTGGGTGTAGGAAAATTCGACCTTCTAAGATGGAATCTTGATTTAATGTATGATGGGAGGATCTAGGGGGAGCATGATGCTCGATCTTTTCCGGACCAAAAAAACCAAACTATCTCAGACTCAGCAAACTGAGCGAAATCAAACTCAGGATCTTCTCCAGGAGATGATTCAACGAATTGACTTGCGGTTCAATGAACTCTCCGCTCAGGTGCGCGAAGTGGAGCTAAGCGTGAAGGAGCTTGAAGTAAAACTTCTCACCAAAGATTTAAAAGATAAGCAACAGATGGGTGCCATTCATTACAAACTACATGAGCGGCAAAACCCTCGACTTGAATCTGAAATCGAGGGCGTGGAAGTCGAGCTATCGTCGAAGAAACGTCTTATTCGCGATCAATGATTCGTCCGACCAAATCATAGTCCAACACTTCAGTTATTTCGACCTTAACAATCTCCCCAGCTTCGGCCATTCCGTCATTGATGATCACTTTACCGTCAATGTCTGGGGCCTGACCGGCGTGACGGCCCTGCAGGAGAAGATCTGTCTCTTCATGAAAGCCCTCAACTAAAACATCTATGATTTTTCCAACGTACTCTTGATTAAGTTCTCGGGCAATTTCCTTTTGAGTTTCATAAAGCTTCTCAAATCTTTCATCAATCACGTCTTGCTCGACTTTATTTGAAAGCCTTAGAGCTGGAGTACCTTCTTCGTCTGAGTACTTGAACACGCCGAGGTGATGGAAGCGTGCTTTCTTAACGCCCTCAAGGAGAGCTTCAAAATCTTCTTGCGTTTCACCCGGGAATCCTACGATCACAGATGTTCTTAAAACAATTCCTGGAACGAATTCACGCAAACGAGCAATCTTGGAGTGGATCAACTCTCCCGTGGCACGACGATTCATGCGCTTTAAAACGCCATCCGCAAAATGCTGGATAGGCATATCGAGGTATTTCGTTATTTTTTGCGACTTCGCCATGAGCGCCATGACGTCTTCAGTCAGATCATCAGGATAAAAATAAAATACACGAATCCAATCGATCCCTTCGACCTTCTCGAGCTCACTGAGAAGCTGGTAGATCATAGGGTTTTTATTCTCGATTTTTCCTCCGCCCGCAAGATCGACTCCATAATCAGAAAAATCTTGTGAAATCAGGTTGAGCTCTCTCACTCCCTGCTCCGCAAGATTTTTCGCTTCCGTCACAAGGGACTCAACAGTTCTTGAGCGAAGCTTTCCGCGAAGTGTTGGGATAATACAGAACGTACAATTACGATTACAGCCTTCGGAGATCTTGAGCCAGGCCATGTAGCCCGGAGAAGTATTGAGACGAGGGTCAAATTCGGTGTGGATGTACTTCGGGATCTCGACAAAACTCTTCTTCTCAAGTCTTCCCTCGTCCAGAGCTTTAAGTAAGGGGACAATCTTGTGGTATTCGCCAGTGCCAATGAACATGTCAATCTCAGGCATCTCAGCCTCAAGTTCACCATGGTATCTTTGGGCCATGCAACCACTCATGACGAGTGCCTTGCAGTTGCCGTCCTCTTTAAACTGGGCAAGATCTAATACTGTTTCGATGGATTCTTTTTTAGCTGCTTCAACAAACGAGCAAGTATTAACGATAATGACTTCCGCATCCTCTGGATCTTGAGTAACGGTGAAGCCATCTAAGTTGAGGTGACCCAACATGACCTGCGAATCGACTAGGTTTTTTGAACACCCCAAAGAAGTGAAGAAGAGACTTTTTTCTTTAAATTTACCGTCTTGCGATACTATAGACATAGGACCCTCAATTGCTTTGAAATAGGCGCTTTTTTAGCCATTTATGACCCAAAAGTCTATTTTCCTAGCTGCCCCCCCCTGTAATTAATACCTAACCCGCCCTTCCGTACCTAAAATCAGGCTATTTTAAGCCTATGAAATTTTTATTAATAGTCATGGCCCTATTCTTTGGATCTGCGCTTGCTGACACTTCAATCAGATGCAGCCAGTTGCCTGGAGCCATCTACCCAAACAGCGCTAAGAATATTCAAAGCCTCAGTCTGGTGAGCTATGTGAATCATTTTTCATTGGCGAACATGATGGCCATGCAAATCGAGACAGATTCTGGTGAAATAGCTTTTGGGAGACAAACAATTGAGGTCACCAATACGACCAATGTTAAACTGATTCAAAAGACCACCAATACGAAATTCAAGATCGCTTGGCTGCTGATAGATAGAACTCCACGCATCGCTCTTAACACCAGATACTTCAGAGGTGTGCTGTTTATATCAGGGCCGCTCACTCAAAATGTGAATAAACCTTCCGAACTTTCTCAAGGCAGTGTAGAAACATTCAACTTTGAGTGCGCGATCTAATTCTTTAAGAAAAAACATCCCAGCGATTTCTGATTCCTTAGACTAGCATCGACAACCATGTGAGCAACTTCAATCCCATTTCGCAGTCCGATTAGATCATCGTGGAGGACAGCATTTTTATAGAACTTGCCGACCTCATCTTGTAGTTCTCTGAACATGGCGCGAGCACGAGAGAGGCGATTACGAGAACGGATAATTCCCACATAATTCCACATACTCTGCTTAAGCGTGAGGTAGTCTTGAGCCACTAGGCTGAGATCAACTTCCTCCTTACCAAGCTCCCAGTCTTTGATCTTTTCCATGGAGTAATCAGGCACGTCCTGGATCTGGGAGACAATATCCTCCGCCGCAATATAGCCCCAGGTGACTCCTTCCAAAAGAGATGTCGAAGCAAGGCGGTTGGCGCCATGCAATCCTGTGCAAGCAACTTCCCCCACCGCATAGAGACGGGCGAGGTTTGTTCTTCCTTGTAAGTCTGTCTTAACCCCTCCACAACTATAGTGAGCAGCGGGTACCACCGGAATAGGACTCTTTGTGATATCCACTCCGTGTTGGATACAGTGAGCATGGATGGTAGGGAATCGCTCTTGGAGCCAGTCATGAGGTTTGTGTGTGATATCGAGGAATACACAGTCAGCTTTCGTCGAAATCATTTGATCCACAATAGCTCTTGAAACAACATCACGCGGAGCGAGTTCAGCATCGGCGTGGTAATTCTTCATGAAGGAGTTACCTTTGGCATCAATGAGCTTCCCTCCCTCACCGCGGACCGCTTCGGAAATCAAAAATCTGCGATGGGATGATCGATCATAAAAGGTCGTGGGGTGAAACTGAATAAACTCCATATTGGTCACATAAGCGCCTGCTCTGCGGGCCATCGCATGACCGTCGCCTCTGGCACCTTCAGCATTCGAGTGGTGCAAGTACAGTGCGCCAATCCCGCCCGTGGCCAAGACTGTAAAACGCGAAACAATCTTTTCGACTTTCTTGTTTTTCTGATCCCAGACGTAGGCGCCGATGACTTTGTGTTCTTCATAGCGCTGATTAAATTCAACCCCATGGTGCGTGGGAGTGATTAAGTCAATGGCAGTATGGGACGTGAGAAAGCTTACTGAGGGGAAGCGTTTTTTGTTATCGAGATAGTTTAACATTGCAACCTGAATCGCTCGGCCAGTCATATCACCTTTATAGATGATTCGATCTGTAGAATGAGCTGCTTCTTTCGTGAAGAGCAGGTTTCCATCCTTATCAGTTGCAAAGTCCGTGTGGGCTTTTTCAATGAGAACTTCGTTGACGATCTGTCGTGAACGCTTCGCCAGAATCTCCGCTGCCATTAAGTTACTGGTTCCCGCACTAGCTGCTTGGATGTCAGCGATCAGTGCCGCAGCCTCTTCATTTGAATTCCCGTTATAGATGATCCCACCCTGAGCCCAAAGTGTGTTCGTAACTTCTGGGCGCTCTTCTCGAGTGATCACAGTGACTTTAATATTTTGCTCTGCGAGCTTAACCGCCGTGGCTAACCCCGCAATACCAGTCCCGATGATGAGTACATCTGTTTGCATAATTATTCTGGTTTAAACTTAAAAGAAATATCGACGGCATCAGGGAACTGGGTAATTTTCCCTACACTCAATGCATCGACTCCCTTCACTAAAAACTTATTAATTGTCGTTTTATTAATTCCACCTGAAACTTCAAAGAACTCTCCTTGTCTCTTCGAGCCACACGCCTCTGAAAGATCCTGGCTTGAGAAATTATCCAGCATAAAGAATCTTAGTCCCAAGCTGCGGGCTATCTCAAGCTCTGAGAGGCTATGAATTTCAGTAATAAGAGTTTTATAGGGCTGGTTGAGATCTTTAAAAAACTCAACAGCACCTTTTAAACCCATCAGTTCTTTGTGATTATCTTTAATCATAAAACAGTCCGTCTGGGTGAAACGATGATTCGCTCCTCCTCCCAAACGTACAGCATATTTTTCAAGCTCCCTCAGACCTGGAGTTGTTTTGCGAGTATCTAGGATTTGAATTCCATGAGGACGAGCAATCTCCACCAGTTCGCGTGTAGCCGTGGCAACGCTGCTAGCACGATGGATAAGATTCAGCGCTAGCCTCTCACTGCTTATGGCTGTTGACCATGATAGCGGTTGAGGGAAATCAATCTCCATCTTTTCAGGGAAATATTTCCCTTCATAACTTCTTAAAAATTGAAGCTTTGCCCCAACTGAAGGATCAACCCTCTTAAAGACTGCTTCAAACCACTCAAGGCCCGCAAGCACCATCGGAGTTTTTATCTTGAGAACGGCTCGTACAGGCGTTTGTGGTAAAGCAGACCAGTAAGAGTGAACCTCACCCCATCCATCCTCTCTCAACCACGCATCAAGCTCTTGAATTGACCCCGTATTCATAGCCACTATCTATCCAATTTCTTCCCTAAGGGCCACAAAGACTTCCAAGCTGACTAACTTTGTTTTAATAAAACCAACAACTTGTCCTAAGGGTTTCATGTCGCAGTTCTTGCACACAACTCACACATGTCTAAGAGCCTCTTTATTTTCTTAACGGCCCTTGGCTTTTTTGCCATCCAAGAAGCCAAACCGCGTTTTTTTCATTGGGAGAATCCACCTAAGCTTAAAGGCTTTTTACCAGGTCTCCCCCCAACGGATAGTCCCGGAAAGCGCATGTGGAATGCCCTCGTAACGGGTGAAAGGAAAATCCTAAGAGAGCAAGAAAATGAACTCTATCTTCGATTGGGTATAACCCATATTTTTACCCCGTCTGGCATGCATCTAACGACACTGACTCTCTTTATCTCCAAAGGAAGAGTCTTTAAGATTCTGAGTGCTTTACTGGCCAGCCTGTTAGGGGCCATCAGCCTCTTTCCCGCCATGGGCCGCGTTTTATGGCTTAAGATCATCCCATGCTCATTTGCCCCCTTCTGCATCATCATGCTCTTGGAAGGGATCTTATTCTCCTGGCAGCACCACAATCTCAGCTGGATTTGCTCCTGGCTCTTTCTAGGATTCTGCTACTTCTCGCCATCAAGCCATCGAGCCTTGTGGTTCTCTTTAGGTCAGATGCTTCTGTGTCATATCTTTTTTCAGCAATGGAGCCTGTTGGGCATTTTGATGAACGTGCTGATGGTGACCTTGCTTCAGATCATCTTTCCAGTGGTGCTGATTTTGAGCTTGCTTCCCAAGCTTCCCCAGGAACAAGTCATCAGTCTTCTCGATCACCTTTATCAATCCCTGATTTTTATCGATAGTATTCACGGATACCTGTCTCCGTTCATTCCTCACCTCGGCCACCTGCTGCTACTTTTACTTTGGATCCTACTAGTAGGAAGAGCACGTTTGCTGGTTTTACCGGTACTACTTTTGACTTTATCAGCACCTCTCAATCAGCAAAAAAGGAGCGCCTACTCTCAAGGTAAATGGGAGGGTGTTGCGAGTGAAAAGGTTAAATGTCGATTTAAATGGAGAAACCAGAGGTGGGAAGAAGGATGCCGCCCTCGGAAACGAGAGCGGCAGACGTAACGAAACTAGCTAACTTTTATGAGAGAAATGATCTTATCAAAGGTTTTTTCTTCGCGGATCGCGTACATCAAATTGCGCTTGATGTTTGCATTAGATTTATAGAAATGAGCGATCTCGTCTTTCTTCATTCCTGACTGGGCCACCATCTCATCTAGCTTCACATCAAGGTCTGCATCAGATGCTTCGATTTCATATTTCTTAGCAAGCTTATCGAGAATAAGACCTGAGCGAACCTGGAAATCTGCTTTCTTCGAGACATCGTCACCCCAGCGCTCAAAGTACATGTCGATCATTTGGTCGTTAAAGCCCTGCTGCTTAAGAGTCTTAGACAGGTCCTGCTTCACCGACTGCTTCTGATCTTCAATCAGGGCTTGAGGGACATCAAACTTATTATCAGCAATGATTTTCTCGAGAATTTCTTGCTGAAGCTTCGTTTGTGACTCACGCTTCTTTTGCACTTTTAAACGATCCATCGTTTTAGTCTTAAAATCTTCTACTGATTCAAAACCAAACTCTTTGGCAAGCTCGTCATTGAACTGAGGGTATTGCTTCTCTTTGATCTCCAAAAGATCAACAGTGAACTTAACTGGCTCATTTTGAAGCTCAACTTCGTGGTAATCAGCAGGAAAGTTGAGAGCAATGACTTTCTTGTCACCTTTTTTCATCCCAACCATGCCATCTTCAAAACCTGTGATGAACTGGTTTGAACCAATCTCAAGCTGATATTCAGAAGCTTTCATGTTCTCGGGCTTTGAGCCGTCTTTGCGCTCACCTTCGAAATTTAAAACAGCAAACTGACCTTTCTTCAAAGTAGCCGCTGCGTCTGTGACTTCGCTAATTTGTGTTTTTGATTCAAGATACTGCTTCTGTACATTAGCCACATCTTCAGTGGTCACTGATTCAGAATCTTTCTTGAATGTATAGGAAGAGAAATCTTTGAGTTCAAACTCAGGAAGTACTTCTACCGTTGCCTCGAAAGCAACATTCTTTCCAGGCTCATACTGAGTATTTCCGAATGATGGATATCCTACAGGACGGATATTTTCTTTCTTAATTGCAGCATAAAACTCATCAGAAACGAATCTTGTGAGAGCGTCGTTCTCAACTTGAGGTCCATAGAGTTTTTTGACCATATCAAGAGGAGCTTTGCCTTTACGGAAACCCTTTAGGTTTACGTTACGCTGCTTAGTTACGAGTGCTTCCTGGATTTGTTTTGTGAGATCGACTTTCTCAAAATTAAAAACAAGTTTCTTTGTGCACCCATTAAGTGTTTGGATTGAATAACTCATAAAATGCCTTTGTGAAAAATTCCTGACAAATTAACATAGGGGCTTTAAAAGTCAATTTGAGGGGTAGACTACCCGCATTAAATAGAGGCCATTGGGAGGGGCCACAGGACCTAATCTTTGAATTTTTATTTCTTTAAGTGCTTCCGATATGTCGCTTGGCGCAATTTTGCCACGCCCACAGGTCCAAATTGCACCCACCATCATTCTTACCATCTGCTTGAGAAAACCTTCGCCATGAATTCGAATCTCGAAAACTGGTGAATAGAAGGGAAAGGGCGCACTGAGCTGATCATGCTGAATGAGTTCACAGGAATGGATCGTTCGAATGGTGGATTTAACCTCCGTACCTTCGGTGTAAAAATTTACAAAATCATGTCTCCCGACAAAACGTGAGCAGGCTTCAGACATTAGGCTTGTTTCTACTTCAAAACTCAAAGATGAAAGTAGCTCATGCAAAAGTGGGTCAGGGTAATCCGAAAGCGTAAAAAAATATGAATACCATTTCGATTTTGCTGAAAAAGTTGGATGAAACTCCTCAGAAGTTTCTTCGCAATCAACCACACGTATATCAGAAGGCAGCTTCGTGTTAAGTGCCATGAGAAAATTCATTGGCTTAATCACCAGTGGAGTTTCAATTCGAACAATCTGCCCTCGCGCATGTACTCCAGCATCGGTTCGACCGGAGCCGATCGTTTTTACGTCTTCAGATTTAGACACTGAAGCGATGGCTTTATTGAGGCAGTCTTGGACAGTTAAACCATTAGGCTGGGACTGCCAGCCTTGGTACCCAGATCCTTTGTAGGCAATCGTCGCCTTATAGAAGGGCACGCCTAAACCTCGTGATCAGGATCATTCTTCCAATCAAAAATCCCGGCAAACTTCTCTCTGTTGAGCATAACGTATAAGAGAGAACTCACAACATAGAATGTTATCAGGACCGGTATCATCACCTCTTCATAGACGAAGAGAGAGCCTAGGATCAAAAAAATAAACATCAATACTTGTTTTTTGTGAGCATTAACGTAGGCAGAATTTTTAAAACTTGGGAACGGAATACTTGAAATCATCAAGAAACCATAAAAAGCGATGTAGAGCATGGGAACAACTGAGAGAGTGGCAATTTCTGGTAATGAAATGGAAACCAGGACAAAGCTGATCACGGCACAAGCCCCGGCCGGAATCGGTAAGCCCTGGAAATAGTCTGATTTGACCTTATCAATGTTGGCATTAAATCGAGCTAAACGAAGAGCTCCACAAAGCATAAAAAAGAAACTCAGAACAATCCCGAGACGGCCATGATCTGTCAGAAAACGAAAATAGAATAGTATAGAAGGAGCCATGCCAAAAGAGATGAGATCGGAGAGCGAATCAAACTGCTCACCAAATGGAGATTGAGTTCCGGTCATCCTGGCTACACGCCCATCCATCATATCGAAAAATGCCGCCAGTACAATTAACATACAAGCGGTATAAAACTCGCCTTTAAACGATTGCAGCATGGCCATAAATCCGCAGGCCATGTTAAGCGCAGTAAAGGTATTGGGGAGGAAAAACGCTAAGCTCTTTCTATCAAATGGCATATTTAATCCTCTTCTACTTTTTTTGTCACTGCCAAGACGGTGTGACCAGGAACAATCTGTTCACCTTTTATTATCAACACATCACAGGGTTTAGGAATATAAATTATTAGACTTCCTCCGAATGGGTAGTATCCAAAACACGCAGCCCCTCGTCCACGATCCCCTGATTTCATCCAAATCTTAGGAGACTTGCCAAATCGACTATGGATGAATGTCAGTTTCGTCATCACCCCATACTTAGACCTAAGGGTTAAGTCCGTTTTGGTCATGTCATCTATTTTTGATAAATCGAAAGTTTCTAAATCTTTTCTGGGTAATAATTGACCGCGATGGCCCTTGAGGTATTCCATTTCAGCACTGAAAGGTAAGTGCAAGCCCCAATAATCACTGAATCTGACAATAATTCTGATCTTTGAGTAATTGATGGCTTCTTCATTATGAAAGAAATCACTTACTTCCACGACCTCACCAGCAACAGGAGAAAGAATCACGGTCCCGTCGTTTTTAAGGTTTTCTTTCCAGCCTATCGTTTTCTTTCGGTAAGAGTAAATGATGAGAAGAGAACATCCAACAGGCACAAGGTGGTATGGACTATCCACAATCACCCAACTCAAGCAGATGAAAAGCAATAGTGAGATTACGTACTTTTTCTTTAAGAAAAAATTTTTTCGAATCATAAGCTGGGCTTATATTCCTCATCTAGTGGACGAAAGTAATAAAGTTCTTGTTCTTCATTTACAGAGCTAAAGATCATTTGCGGATTATTCAAGATCAAATGCTGACTAAACTTCATTTCAGGGAATAAAATCCTTAGCGACTCATCGACTGATGTTGGGGAATGTGTAAACACATCCCTACCCTCGTAGTGAGGACTGAAGTTTTTCTCTAAGTGGAGACTAATCTTATTGGTCACAGAGTCGTAAACGAAGATTTCCCCTCTGTAAGCTTTCGTTATCCAAATGTAGTTTTTATTCCCGCAGTAGTGAGGGACGAGATGGGAGTAAAAACTTAAAACAGGAATACCATGCAGACGAAGAATATCAGCAATCCCATAAGCCACTCTTAATCCAGTATAAAACCCAGGCCCAGCACAATAATAAACAGAGTCTAGTTTAAGAGGATCAGTAGTATTTTTTTTAAAGATTGCATTGAGGTCGCTGTGGATGACTCCGGTTAACTTCTGTCCCTCAAATGTCTTGAAATCGATCCAGGACTTCTTCTCATGAAGAAGTCCCAGGATTTGATCATAACTCGTATCAAGAAAAAGCGAGCTCACGAAAACAGGCGGCTGATGTCATTGAAGAGTGCGATAAAGATGAGGAGGAATAAAAATGAAACACCAAATCTTTGGGCAAGCTCTAGTTTACGTCGAGACAGAGGTCCTCTATTTACCAATTCAAATCCTAAGAACATGATATGCCCGCCATCAAGAACCGGTATTGGAAAGAGATTTATGACACCGAGATTGATAGAAATAATCGCCATCAATCTAAAAAACATCGAAAGACTGATATGAAACGAGTCACTGGCAACTTTCCCGATCGCCAAAGGACCACCGATGTTTTTTAAGCCTACTTCATTGGTAATTAATTTTTTATAACCCGCGACTGTTTTAACGACACCGTCAACAGTACGTTGGAAAGCCATCACGATGCCCTCACCTAAGCCAGCAGGTTTAGTCTCTCTCATCTTCGGCTGAATCATCCGTTGTGCACTAAACACACCCACCGTCATGACTCTTTTTTTGTCTACTTCTCTCATTTCTGGAACAAGTTTAAGTGACTCAATTTTTCCATTGCGTAAATAACCGAGCTCAACAGCTTCCTTATCTTTCGTTTTCTGTACAATCTGACGAAGCTCTTCAAATCCTTTGATAGATTGACCATTGAGCGATTGAATAATGTCACCTTGTTTAAGCCCTGCTTTATCAGCTGGGGAATCCATCACAATGCTGCCCACCATCAGATCAAGTGCAAAATACTTGTTTGTTTGGAAGTAGTTCCAAAACTCTGTTGGATCCTGAAACCTCGGAAGTTCCAGAACTTCATCCGCCAACTTAGGTGCCTCGTCCGTTTTTAGAATATTGGCGACTTTTTGCAAGTAGAGCTGGTCTTTCGCTAGGGATGCCTCCTCAAGTGAATAAGTGGGGTCTAGTACACCTTTCTTTTGAAGTATGATCCAACCTTCTGATTGAGCATTAATGAAGATTGGTGCCCTGAGGGTTGCAGCGGAATGCTCCATTAGAAGATCGATAAAGCTCATGGCATCGTACTTGGGAGCAAGGTTAACTGTTTCTCCAAGTCTTTCTACGGCCACTGTTTCTATCAGAGATTCTGCAATATTTAAGTCATCAAAGGAGATCACTTTCTTCCCATTGATTTCCCTAAGGGCATCTCCGCTTCTAAAGCCCATGTCATAGAGAAGTGAACTCTGAGGAACATTGCCGAAGCGCGTTTCAGGGACCTTCTCCCCGCTCATCACTAAACCAAAGTACAGGATGAAAGCTAAAATGAGGTTAGCGAGGGGACCGCCAAAGACAATCCAAAACCTTTGCCATTTCGTTTTATGGTTGAAAGCTACTTTCTGTTCTTCTGGTGTTAAGGGCGTTTCTCTAAAGGGATCGTCGCCAAACATTTTGACGTATCCGCCGAGAGGAATAACGGACAGGGCGTATTCTGTCTCTCCCCATTTCCACTTTAAGATCTTTGGTCCAAACCCAATCGAAAAGACCTCTACCTTTACACCAAAGAAGCGCGCGAAAAAGAAGTGACCTAATTCATGAAAGAAGATCAGAGGTCCTAAAAAAAGAACAAAAATTAAAATACCTTGCATCATACTCACGTCCTATTAGTGAAACTGAACACTAAGGAGAAGAGCGTAGAGAGGTGCTACAAAAAGCAGACTATCAATACGATCGTAAACTCCCCCGTGCCCGGGTATAAGCGACGAGCTATCCTTAATCTCGAATTGTCGCTTGAGCTTAGATTGTACCAAATCTCCCAATTGAGCGCAGCATGCGAGAATCAAGAAGAAGATAATAAGTGGCCATGCCACAGGTTTGATAAAGAAATGCCAGTAAAGTGCCGTACAAATAACCGAGGCAATCACTCCGCCAATCGCACCTTCGACGGTTTTCTTGGGGCTCACAGACTCCCACAATTTATGTTTACCGAAGGCACGACCAGAAAAATAAGCTGCGGTATCCACCATGAAATTTAGAATTAACATTGCACCAAGCAGAAATCTCCACTCAGGCTCATGAATGATGTAAGCAATACAAAGCATCGGCGCAAGAACTAAGATTCCCACGGCCCATGCACAATTGACGAAAAAACGACTCAACACTTCTTTTTTGGTGTTGAGGAAAAATAAATAAAATAAAGAAAGGATGTTCCAGAGGCTAGCAATAGAAATAAAGAAGTTAAATGATGACTGACTTATTTGTAGGAAATTAAAGAACCCATAACCAAGGATATAGGTTGATTGGGAAACAAGATAGCGACGACTCGTTCGTTTTAAACTATAAAAATTT
>JAJTIF010000249.1 GCA_021299675.1 Pseudomonadota bacterium
ATTGAAAACCACGTGTTCTTGGATTTCTCCGAGGGCGAACGGGAGTTCTACCAGAAGCGGCTTGATAGCGTGCGCGCGAACATGTCGAACCCCGTGTTCGCTAAGCGCTACGGCGAAGTGCTCAAGTCTCTCTTGGAGCTGCGCCAGATGTGCCTGTGGCAGAAGCAAGGCGGGAGTCTTCAGTCCACGAAGATCGACTTCCTCATGGAAAACCTCGAGCAGCTCGTGGTGGAAAACCACAAGGTGCTGGTGTTCTCCCAGTTCACGACCTACCTCGATCTCATCCAGGATAAGATCCGAGCGATGGGCTGGAAGTACTCGCGCATCGACGGCTCACAGGCGATCAAGAAACGCGAAGAGCAAGTGGAGCTCTTCCAGAACGGGCCTTCACAGATCTTCTTGATCTCTCTTAAGGCCGGGGGCTTCGGTCTTAACCTCACCGCCGCCTCGTACATCTTCCTCATGGATCCGTGGTGGAACCCCGCGGTCGAGCGCCAGGCAGTGGACCGAGCCCATCGTATCGGGCAAGAAAACAAACTCACCGTCTACCGGCCTCTGATGAAGAACTCCGTGGAAGAGAAAGTTCTCCTGCTCCAGAAAGCCAAGCAAGAGCTCTTCAAAGAACTCATGGCCGAAGACGACGATCAGTACTTCAGCGGGAAGCTCACGAAAGACGACTTCACGATGCTACTTAGCTAAGCTCAATGATGTTTCAAAGCTGAAATTTCTCCTCATTTTCTAACTCTTCCACTTTCAATAAACAGGCTTAAGAGCTATTTCACTTACCCAATGAAAACAATACCTTGTCTTCATTTTTGCTTTACCACTTAAAAGTGGTAAAATAAGGGTAATTATATGCCGATGAGCGGAGACGAGATGCTCAAGCTATTTGAAAAGAATGGGTGGCAAAAGATACGACAAAAAGGGTCGCATGTGATCGTGCATAAGGAGGGTGAGAAACCAGAGACAATTCCTCTTCACCGGGAATTAAAAAAGGGACTGGAAAAAGCGCTACTTAAGAGGCTTGGAGCAAAGAGATGAACTACCACTTTCGAATACATAAAGAAAAAAAAGGCTACTGGGCTGAATGCATTGAGCTGTCCGGTTGTCGTGCCCAGGGTGAGGAGTTGAACGAACTTCATGATCAGTGCCAAGAAGCTCTCAACCTCTATCTTGATGAACCAGAGGATTCGAAATTTATTTTGCCACTGCCAAAGTCTTCAATGAAGCTAGGGCCCAAGATTATTGCAGTGGAAGTGAAGCCAGAGATCGCATTTTCTTTTTTAATGAGGAGAACTCGCCTGAAACTTGGACTAACACAACACCAAATGCGAGAACACTTGGGCTATCAAACACTTTACTCATATCAGAAACTAGAGACCTCGCGCTTTGCCAATCCCACTCTCAAAAGTTTATTCAACATTCTTAAAAAACTTCCACAGTTTCCACTCAAACACTTGATCTAACCCAATCTAAATAGTCTTAAGCGCCATCTCTACCGTGATATTTTTAGCACACTTGAAATGATCCTGCGGACAGCTCACGTGCCCATGCAAACCACAAGGCCGGCAAGTCAGCTTCTCTGGACTCTCCAATACCTGCGAATCATCACTTAAGGGCCCGTAACCAAACTCTTTAATGGTGGCACAGAAAAATGAAGTGCTGGGTGCGTTCACACTGCTCGCCAGGTGCAAGGGACCCGAGTCATTCACAAACACACGCACGGCTTCTTCCATGAGCGCTGCGCTCTCTAAAAGATTGAGTTTTCCACACAAGTTCACCGCTCCAGTGGCTCCCTTCACGCGCTCACAGAGAGTGGAATCATCAGGACCACCGATGAGGTAAACTTGAAAGTTCTTCGAAAGCTCTGCCACAAGTTTGAGATAGCTACCCTCTTCCCACTGTTTGGTGAACCACACGGAAGCCGGCGCCACCACCACGTAGGGCTTTTTTAATTTGTATTCCTGCACCATCAGGCGATGGCCATCCATAATGGGTAGCTGAGGTCTCACGAGCTTGGGATTAATGGGCATGGGATAGCTCCCCTTCGCCGCCTGCAAGAGCTGCAAGTTGCGCTGCACTTCATGCCAGGATTTTCCTTGCACCGTATGCGGGATGCGGTGGTTTACTTTCTTCGTATAAAAAAACGACAAGGGATTCTGTTTGAAGCCCAACTTGCGAGTGGCTCTCATGCACAGACTCACAAGCCCTGAGTTAAAGTGTCGATGTAGGTTAAACACCACATCGAAGCGATACTGGCGGAGCTCTTTGATCATGCGCCAAAGACTTTTGTACTTCGATCCCCGTTTGTCCCACACCCAGAGTTTATGAATAAAGGGAAGACCATCCAGCACAGACTGATTGCCATGGCGGCAAAGGAAATGAATCTCATGATCAGGGAATTCTCGTGAGACTTCACGGGCGAAGCTGCTCGCAAGGATCGTGTCACCGATGAAGGCGGTCTGGATGATGAGGAGAGCTTTCTGCATGAGTTGATTTAATCAACAAAGCTGAGGAAACTAAAGCCAAAAAAGGGAGTGCGCCCGTACCTCACAAGGTTTTCGCAGGTCATGATCTTCTGGTCGCCCCAGGTGTTCATCACCGCATCGCAGTTGTACTTATCGGCTGGGTTATGGATGAAATCCACCAGTGTGACCCAGTGGAAACTTTGGATGCTGGAAGCGATCAACACGGGCACCGGTGTAATCGAAACTCTTTGACGATTGCCACGGTCCCTAGACACATTCGCGGCTCCTGCGTAGAGAGCTGAGCGCAAGCGATTGATGTAAGAATTTGCAGAAATAGCACCACGAGTCACCCACTTGCCACGAGGACAAGAATTAATGCGCGCAAAGAGATCGTTCAGGGCGTTTCGATTGGTGTCAGGTCTGGTTCCCGGGGTCATGTCTTCGGCGCCGGTTTGAAGCGGGTTAATCGCGCGGTTACAAACCATACGGGTGGCATTTGAAATCGCCACATGGCCACAGTAACCATTCCACCCCCCGGGGCCTGTGGACTCCGGTTGGATGAAACTAAAAGTCTTATCTGCGCATTCATAGTGACTCACCTCACCGCTGAGCGTGAAGAGACGAGAGCAGGTGATATGGCGTTTGAATTGAAATTCTTTATTCCCCAAAAGCCCGAGCGCTGTCTTCTGAGTATCTGTGATGTATTTTAGGGATTCTTCTTCAGACACTTCGACCAAGGGCTGAGCGCCAGAAAAAGCAAAAGCTCTCTCCACCCAGAGCTGATACAAAAGCACGATGACAGTGATCTTGCAGACCCAGTAGATAAGAGAGAAGAAAGAGGTAAGGTTCTTCATAACGAGCATCCTAGACTTAACACCTATAAAAGAGTGAAAATAGCTCAAAACCTTGTATTTTTTCTAGGAGTTTTTATGAGTGATGCCTCAGAGGTGTTCGCTAAGATACCGGATTTAGGATACAGTGAGCACAGACCTGCCACCGACCCCAAGGCCTTCGATGCCATCATCCGTGCCCGCCGCAGTGTGCGCGTGTACGACTCCACCCCCATCCCTGAAAGTGTCATGCGCGAGGTTTTGGAATGGACGCTCTTGGCGCCGAACTCCTCGAATCTTCAGTGCTGGGAGTTTTACTGGGTCCGCAGTCCTGAAAAGAAGAAGACCCTCGCCTACTATTGTTTCAACCAACCCGCCGCCCGCACTTCGCAAGAACTGGTGGTAGCGGTAGCACGACCGTGGCACTGGAAAAAACACGCACGACAGATGCTGGAAGTTTTCAAAGAAGGAGAAGCGCAGGGGCACAAGATCCCGGCATCAGCGAAAGCCTACTACGCTAAACTCGCACCCATGGTTTATACCCAGGGTTTCCTGAGCTCGATTGGCTTTCTAAAGAAGATCGCTTTCTTTTTCATTGGCCTCTTTCGGGTCATCACCCGAGAGCCCACCAACTATTCCCAGATGCGCTTGTGGGGAGCGAAGAGCGTGGCCTTGGCCTGTGAAAACTTCATGCTCGGCATGAGTGCCCATGGATTTGATACCTGTCCCATGGAAGGATTTGACTCAAAAAGAGTGAAAAAATTACTCAAACTTAAAGGGTGCGATGAAGTCGTGATGGTGATAAGTTGCGGCAAGAGAGCGGACAATGGGGTCTATGGCCAACGGGTGCGCTTTCCGGATTCGCAATTTATCAGAGAGGTTTAAATGCTCAGCGAGAGTTTAAAAAAATGTGACCTAGAAATGAACCCACGGGAAGTAGAAGCTTTCCTCGTCGGATGCCTCTCTGCTGAAAAGCCCATGAAGTTTGATCGCGCGATCAAAGAGCTCTTCCTAGAAGAAACCAAAGTCACCGTGCAATTCAACTCACCCGATGCCCGCGTGGAGATTGAAAAAGACGTAAAACAGCTGTGGGACGAACTCTCGAAAAGTCTTCCTAAGCGTAGAAAAAATCTCCTCAACGTCGACGGCTCGAACTTGAAAGACGAAGTCATCGCTCTCGGGCGCTTAGGCGACTTCTTTTTGATGGGTATGACTCTCGCGGGCACCTCAATCGATGACCAAGATGATGAAGCCGGTGATCTTTTAGACGAGATGGAAGACCATCTCTTGCTGCTCGACGAATGGGTGGCAGAAGGTGCAGACCGGCTTGATCAGCCCACATGGACGGAAGAGGGACAGAAGTATAAACGTGAACTCGCCGAGCTCTGGGGCGAGTTGTGTGAGCTGCTCTAAAGTTTAGAGCTCCAAGAAAAATTGATTTTGTTCGATTTGAGATACTCTCTAAGTCCTGCGTTTCGAAGCTGACACGCAGGACAGACTCCACACCCCTCATGCTTCTTCCCTTCGTAACAAGTGATCGTCTCCTCCAAAAGATACTCCAAGACACCTAAACTCGCTCCCAGCTCCATGCTCTGCGATTTCGTCATCGCCACCAGAGGTGTGCGGATCTCGAAATCAGGCTGCGCAAAATCTAGCCGCAAGGCCGCTTGAATGAGGTCCATGTACTCGCGCGAACAATCCCGATAGCCTGAGTTGGCTGTCTCGAGTTCCATGATGCCAAGATAGATCGCCTTCGCTCCTAGCCCATAGGCGTGGATACCAGCGAGGCGAGCAAAGAGCCCGTTACGACCGGCGACGAGGGTGTTGGGTGCAGAAGCCACATGAGTAATGGCGATGGGGCGCGTGAGAGCGTTTTCAGTGATTTCATTTAAGCAGTCGAGCTTCAAGGTGGTGTGATCCACTTGAAAGTGTGCGGCGATTTTTTTGGCTTGCGTGAGTTCGATGCTATGGCGTTGACCATAATCAAAGGAGAGGGCCAGCACATGGGCAGCACCAAATTCTTTGACGGCAAGGGCGAGGCATAAGCTCGAATCCATCCCCCCTGAATGCACGACCAGCGCGAGCTTTTTCATCATTTCGCCTTAAAGGTTTTCGCGATCTGATTAGTACGAATGAGTTTTTTAGCCAGGATCTCTGAGCAGGCCTTATAGAAATTCTTAAGCACGGCCGCGCGCTCAGGACCGATCAGACTCTGCTGAAGTTCCTGAAAGTTCAGCACCAGCATGGTGCACTCACTGCGAGCTAAGACGGTGGCGGTTGAGGTGGTGTGCTGAGCGATGGACATCTCCCCGAAGATTTCTCCGTACTCGTTGATCGTCACCACAAACTGCTCATCAACTTTCACATCGACGGAGCCCCCGAGCAAAAAACACAGCTCGAAGTTAACGTCACCTTGGCTGCGGATAAGTTCTCCGGGCTGATACACTCTGCGCTCGGTGAGCGGATAGAGG
>JAJTIF010000193.1 GCA_021299675.1 Pseudomonadota bacterium
GCCAGATTTGATTTTTCTCGGTGGAGCCACGAAAGCCGGCTTTTCTTCCACCAATCAATTTAACGGGTATTGTGTCTGTTGTGCTCCAATCCTTATCTTTAAACTCCCATCTCACCACCAGCTCTTCCACAAACTGGGCCGGTGCCACGAGCCTAAAAGCCGCCACCACCTTATCACCGGCCTGGTACATAAAGCGCTCGGGCTCCCAGAGTTTTTTATTAATGCCAGCGTCTTGAAAGAGATACCACTCTTTGCCATCTTTTTGCACACGATGAGCGATTTCAAAGCGAGCCAGCATGAGTGGCACTGGTGGAATGAGGGCCAGATGATAAAGCGCGAGGTAGCTCATAAGTGTAGCAAGACTTGGCCACAGGAAAAAAGAACGTAGAAGTTCTCGTGTCACGCGTTTGCGGATGACCCAGCTCGCAAGCAAGATGACAATGAAAGTGATGAGAATCGCTATCGTGAAAGCGGTGGTATCAAGTCGGTGCATGAGCTTAGGGATGAGATAGGTCACAAAACAGGAAAGTGCGAGAGACCATAAAACAGTGCGCACCAGAGTGCCACGATTTTGCACAAAGGGCAGTTCATTGGCCAAAATCAAAAGTGTGATGAGGATTAAAAAAATCATTGAGCCATTTAGACCTGCGCTTTTAATAAAGAACACAGTATAGCCACGTAAAAGGCCCCCGAGTAAAAAATGGGAGAAGAGTTCATGAAAGCGCCACCAGGGGACGAGTTTCGTCGAGGGTGTCCATAAGTGTGAGCGGTAAGAGAGTTCTTTGATAATAAGTAAAAAAACAATAACAAGAATGCAAAACTGACTCAGGAGCGCCAGATCTGTATCGATAGGCTGCTCACGCCACAGACCGAAGGCAAAGCCTCCGACAAAAGTGACCAGCGCAAAAAAGGTCTGATAGTGAGCGATGAAGCGAAAGATAGCCTTCACAATTTTCCCAATTCTAAAAAGGAATTGATCCCTGTTTGAACATCTAAATTATTACACACATGGCCCTTTCACCGATACACACCTCTTACAAAGGCGAGAAGATCATGAAATCGGGGCAGCGGTTCATAATTCTTCTTGAGTGGCATCTCAACAAATATCCGACCGGGCTCATCAATCAGACCTGTTTGAAGCCAATATTGGTAAGTGAATGTTGAGAGCTTCTCAGTCTAGTTAATTGATTTTACTAAAAGTTACGACGACAAACTATGGTGTTGAACGAAATTGTTTCAAATTACTTGGAACTATAAATATTTTTAGAGGGAAACATCGGTGTTAGAATTTAATCCCCACTAAAATGGTGATATATAAATCTCAAGCCACGGCGACGGATATACCGCGAGCGGAGTTGTATTTGATATAAGCAATCCCGAGAAGTCTCATACACGAACGATAGCAGCTGGTGCGAAAGAACTCAGCTCGCTAGAAAAAAAATCCTTGGCCCATAAGGCTGCATACAGTCCGATCTCGATGGGCTATTAACTGTTCCGCTCCTGAACAGCGACCCAGACGGGCTTGGTAGGCCGACAAGTCAATGTTGGTTGCAGTGGCGGAAGATGTTTGTCGATGCTATTCCAGTCAAATCGTCGTGCGATACCTGTAAGTAGCAGTACCGCTTCAATCATAGCAAAGCGAGATCCTATGCACTTTCGTGCCCCCATCCCGAAAGGGAAGTAGGCTCCAGATGGAAGTGTCTTCTCGTATTCAGGTGTCCAGCGTTCCGGACGAAACTCGAGTGGATTAGCATGCCAGCGGGCATCGCGGTGAAGCGCCCATGGCGATGCCACCACGACTGACCCTTTTTTTATAAGCAATCCTCCTAGTGTAACATCACATGTATTCTCTCGAGAAAGCGCATAGGCGGGAGGATACAAGCGTAGACTTTCCTTAATCACTTGAGTGGTAAAGGGCAACGATTCAATGCCGACCTCGAGGTCAGCAGCATCTACCTCAGCGAATAATCGAGCGCGCAAGTCAGGCCGTCGTCCTAGTTCGAAGAGGGCAAAGGTTAGTCCAAGTGCTGTCGTCTCGTGACCAGCAAGTAAGAAAGTCACAGCTTGATCGCGTACCTCGCGATCTGAAAAACCACCACTTTCATCACGAGAGCTTAACAACATTGAAAGTAAGTCTTCTCCTGATTGAGTTTTACATCGTCGCATGCTTATTAGTTCGTTTATAACTGAATCAAGTTCAGCAACAGCACGAACGTAGCGCTGAATGAGTGGCAATGGAAGCCACTTTGGAATAGAAAATGGTAGCATATTAAGCGGAGAGGCAAAAAAATCACTCACAGCCGAAAACGATTCTGATACTCTTCTGGCATTTCTCTCGGTAATATCTGCTCCAAAAAGAGTGCGCACAGCTACGTCCAGAGTGAGACGTGCCATCTCGGCAGCGACATCAATCCTACCCTGATCAGGCCAGTTAGCCACAGCCACTGCAGTACGTTCTCGCATGACACTAGCATAGGCATCGAAGCGTACTGACGAGAAACCTGGATTCAATATTTTGCGTTGACGCTTCCAGATATCTCCCTCACTCAAGAGTAGGCCCTCCCCGAAGACATCAGTGGCTCGTCTTGTCATTCGATCCTTGATCCAAACACCTTTGGTATCGGTGAGGACTTGAGAAATAAGCGAGGGATGGGCCAATACAACTGTGGGCACTCCAAATAGTCTGGTAAGTATCATGTCGGCACGTTTAGGCATATCCTCTAACGAATCGAACGCATTCCGAATAAAGCCGACAGTGGTGCGCCATCCACCCTCGCGAGATATACGCAGGGGGTGAGACGAATTTAAATTTGTATGATCTAGCACAGGGCAATTATCGCTCATGTTATTTCCTTCTTTTCTTTGGTCGAGGTTTCAAGAAAGGCACGCATTTGTCGCTCAAAAGGTGCAAATGATGTTGCATTTGCATCAACATATCTTTGAAGCAAAAGTCCTGTTAGAGCATGCACCAAAAACTCGCCTTGATCGCGAGAAACACCAAGGAGTCCCGCCAGCTTGGTAGCATAACGAATATGCGTTTTCCGTAATACCGAGAGGTCACCCGAGTTATTATCACGAGCAAGCCGAGCATATTCCATCAATACGGCCATCTGTAGCTGCAGCCTGACCTCTTCTCTACGTGCAAGCGAAAGAAAAGCATCTAGCCTCGATAGCGGAGAAGAAGGCAGCGAGGTCAAAGCATTTTCTAGTTCCTCAAGATCGCTCTCAATTGCTCTCTCCACTAGCTGATCAAAGAGAGTCTTCTTGCCTGAAAAGTAATGATAAAGAGTGCCTGTCGATACTTTTAGGGTAACAGCTAATTCACGCATGCCCGTGGCAGCATAACCATACCTCGCAAAGACCTCTCCGGCGGCGGCTAGCAATTGGCTGCGCATTTTGTCATGGTCAACTTTCTTGGGCATGTTTATTTATAACCACCGTTCGAAATAAAGTCAATACGATAAAGTGATTTACTTCTTTGCGGCAAGGTAATCAGCTGAAGTATCAACAGAATGAGATCTTTCTATCTGATTGAAATTATTTGCAAAATTCAGAATTAAATTTAGCACTTGATAAGTGACCGCTCACTCACTTGGTGGACGTGAGAACGCGCGAACCATTCCAATCGCACGATTTCATTGAACTTTCGCCTCGAACGCCCTCCCGAATTTACGAAAAATGCGCTCCTCTTTACGAGAGTGGGCTCTCGATTCGAGATATTGAAGAACGAACAGGAATTCCCAAAACTACTGTGCGTGAAACTTTGAAAAAGAAAGGAATGTCACTTCGAAATCCATTTAATGGCAACGCAACGAAGATTGATAAAACAAAAAATAAGCGCGGCGGTCACACGCCATATGGTTACGCTTACCTCGATGGGCAGCTAATTATTGACCCAAAAGAGCAGATCATTGTCAGAAAAATCCTAAAGCTTCACCAATCAGGGCTATCGGGAAATGCCATTGCAAGGGAATTGAATAACCAAAAGATTCCAAGTCGGAATGGCAAATTGTGGAGCCCCCCAGTGGTCAGAGAAATTATAAAAAGAAACACATCAAATCGAACGAAACCTGGAGACTCAAATGAATAATCTTATCAAAATTGCAATTTTTTTGGCATTAGCAGCCGTGGCGAGTGGGAATCTTCCCACGATCCTCTTCCACGTCAAGAAAGCTCAGTTGCAACTAATTCAAGAATCGAAAGCATCCAAGTGGCCAAGGGCAATGATGCTACCAAGTCGATAGTCTTGAATCTGATTCACTTTTAGCGCAAAGAAACTTATAGCTCTTTTCTTTGCGCCAAATGATACTAACTTAACTTCAATAAATGACCAATTCCAAATGCTCCATAAACACCTGAAGTCAGTTGGGCAAGGCTCTGGTTATAAGGCTCAATATGTACACCCATACCCATTTTATCGACTACTGTTCGGAATGCCCGTTCCCCCTTTTTCTGAGAGACAATCAAAGAAAAGGCTTCTGCTACTTTTTTGGGGTTTTGCTCCGGATTAGATGCAAGAGCTTGTTCAAAATCTTTCAAGAAACCTTCTGGCATATGTCCAAGCTCGCCGTATTCAATTGCTCGAGAAGAATCAGTTGGACGCAAAAGGTGATCGATAAAGCTCGTTGGGTACCCTCCGGGCTCAACAATACATACCTCGATACCCGATTGCGAAAGCTCGGCACGATAATTCTCACTCATTGCCTCAAGTGCCCATTTTGAAGCATTGTAAGGACCGTAAAATGGAACTGTCATTCTTCCAAGCAAACTAGAAGTATTGATGATAAGACCATCTCTATTTTTTCTCATCTGTGGAATAATTTCCCTACAAACTCTCTGGACTCCAAAAACATTGACTTCGAAGACCTTTTTCCAATCATCAGTTGTGAAACTCTCCTGCAGTCCCAGTACGCCTACGCCAGCGTTATTAATAAGAACATCAATTTTCTTATGAATATCTAGAATTTGGGCCACAGTTTTAGAAACGATTCGATCGTCAGTAACATCCATTTCAAAAACCTTTGCTCCCACATCAATCAGCTGTTCAGTATTTTGTTTGTTTTTACCCGCGATATCACGCATGGTTGCTATGACATTATGTCCATCCTTAATAAGCTCACCAACGATTAATTTTCCAAAACCGCCGCTCGCACCAGTTAACAAAACATTTTTTTTCATTTGAACTCCTTTGATGAATGTTAGAATATACACTTGAGTAACTAAATGGAAGTAGGCACCTTTTTGAGCCATAGTTACCGAAAGGATACTAATGGGAAAGCTTTCGAAAGAAGATAAAGAAATTCTGGTCAGAGAAACACTTGGCCGGATTGCTGACAAATGGACTCTTGTTGTAATTGAAGAACTAGGAGATGACCCCATTCGATTCTCTGTTCTTCAGAAAAAGATAGGCAAGATCTCACAAAAAATGCTGACCCAAACGCTAAGAGATATGGAGCGAGATGGCCTGCTAGAGAGAAAGGTATATCCCGAAGTTCCTCCACGGGTTGAGTACCGACTGACTAAGCTAGGATACTCACTTGGCGAGGCAGTTTGTAGTATTTGGAATTGGGTCGAGAAGAACTATCCCGAGATCGAAAGAAATCGGTTGAAAAGAAAATTATAAACGGCTTAGAAATGAATAGATCTGATCGTTAATTCCGTCTGACTCTGCTTTGCCCCACTCTTTACAGTACTTCTTATAAAGATCATCCCAGGC
>JAJTIF010000051.1 GCA_021299675.1 Pseudomonadota bacterium
AGCAATTGAGAGACAGTATTCTAGTGCCTGTATTGATTGCCTAGGAGGCATCAGGCGTAATCCGAGCACGGATAAATGCTTGAGATCAGATGCCATCCCAACTTCACCCCAAGGACCCCAGTTGATAGCCAAAGTATTCAAGCCTTTTTGCGCTCTCCAATGAGAAAATCCATCCAAAAACGAGTTGGCAGAGGCATAACTACTTTGGCCACCACCACCAAGTGCTGATGCAATAGAGGAAAATAAAACCAAGTGGTCCAAGGGACCACATAAGGATTCCGTAAGGACGCTAAGATTCCACAATCCCCATATTTTGGTGTTGTACAAAGAAGAAAAGGCATCCCATGCTTCACCAGGTATCTTGCAAAGGCGGCTTAAGCCGGCAGCATGATATATTCCTTTGATCGGAGGCATAGTGTGAAGGACATCTTGCAAAAGTGCCTTAACTTGCAATTTATCGGCCACGTCAGCTTGAACTATCTTGATGGTAGTGAAAGTAGCACCAATTAGATCCGAAACAAGGGAAAGCGCATTGTTTGGTTGGCTACGTCCCAATAAGATAATATATTTCACGCCTTTGCTGACTAACCACTGGCAAACCTTAAGGCCCAAACCACCCATACCACCAGTGATAAGGTAAGATGCGTTGGTGTCAAATGTAAGGTCCAAAGTAGGGGTGTACTTCTTGTGTTGCACTATTTGCGAGACATATCTGGTGCCTTGTCTGTATGCAATTTCAACCTCTTTGTTCTCCGTGCACGTATACATGTGCTGTACTTCGTCGCAAACCAAACTTTCGAATGTAGCATCTTGATCAAGGTCCAGATGTTTTATCATAAAATCTGGATACTCAATTCTGATTGACCGCAACAATCCGTTTATCGTAGTTTGGCAAATGTTTATCGGTTGGTCTTTTGTCACGGCGTGGATGTTTGATGTCACAACACACATTTTCGGAATGGGGGAGAGCTTCTTCTCAATCATGGATTGGGAAATATACAAGAGACTTCGGCTTCCAAAATCTTGAGCGTCTCGTATGTCTTTCTCTTGAATATTGTCCAAGTGGGCTGTAGTTTGCAAAGTCCACAGGTGTACCACACCCTCTACAGATCTCACATTGGTTTCAGCATTCAACAATTCCGTAAAGAGTTTGTCATAGTCTGACCTTTCTTGCACGTTGATTTGGTAAGAATTCTTTGATATCTTCTGAAATTCATCTCCAGGGGTGACAGTGACAACGGAGCAAGGGCCATTGCGCATGAAACAATCGATCAAATCGTTGCACATCAAACTGTTTTGTGCAAAGACAATCCAACAACCTTCAATCTTTGATTGTAGCAACTCAGGTGATAGTGGTCTCGGTTCCCAATCAATCTGATAGAACCAGTTCTTGATATCATTGCTCGATTCAGATTCGGTAGTGGCAGCGAGTACGTTTGGCCAGAAACGCTGTCTTTGGAAAGGATATGTGGGCAGCAATACCTTCTTGTAGAACCTGGCATACGGGGCATGAAACTGTTGCCAGTTGATGTCAATTCCATTCACGTAGAGCTTTCCAACACAATCCAACAATGTTTGCATGTTAGGCTTGCCTCTAATAAGCGATGAGAGCCAAAGCGATGGAGTATTTGGGTTTTCATTTGCAGATTGTATGGCCAAAGGTGTTAACACCGAATGAGCACCAATTTCAATGTATATCGTACAATCGCAATCCTGTAACGTGCGCATTCCATCTGCAAATCTCACGGGGTTTACCACGTGTTGTTTCCAATACTGGTCATTAATTTCGTTGATTTCGTTGTAGCCCTTCTTATCGCTGCCATCAACATAGAGCTGCTTTCCAGTCAAATTAGATACTAGCGAACATTTGTGGTTTGGTTCCTTATACACAATCGTTGATGCAATTAGTCCAAATTCTTCCAACATTGGTTCCATCAATCTTGAATGGAATGCATGTGAAACAGGTAATAATTTGAAACGAACGTCCTTATTGCTTTTGAGCATTTCGGAGATGTTTGAAAGTGCATCCAAGTCACCAGACACCACTATTTGTCGTGGTCCATTAAACGAAGCAATTTCAACCGTATGTTCCGTATGTTCCTTACGATAGCTGCTGATCATACTTTCTACGTGCTCGGCATCCATGTTCGTGATAGCCAACATTCCACCAACGCCCAAGGGTTGGTTTTGCATCAACTTTCCGCGCATAGCTATCATCTTAAGACCATCTTCTAGCGTCATCACACCAGAAACTGTCGCAGCAACGTATTCACCAACACTATGTCCCATAACAAAGTCTGGAGTCACGCCCCAACTTTCCCACAGCTTGGCAAGAGCGTATTCTATCGCAAATAGTGTTGGTTGCGCATTCTCCGTTTGATCAAGCGTGCTTTCTTTGTATTCTTGATTATCTCCCTCTTTGGAAAAGATCAAATCCAACAACGGGGTCTTGAGGTATCTGGCCAATATGCTTGCGCACTGATCCAATGTTTCTTTGAATACTGGTTGAGCATCATACAGATCCTTGGCCATGTTCAGATACTGTGATCCCTGGCCAGTAAACAAAAATGCGATTTTGTGGTTTTTCTTCGCACTTTGAAGAGGAGCGATCAAGAGTTTTGGATCGCCAACCTTTTTCCTCATCTCTTCATGGTCACTTGCAATCACGGCCAAACGATGTTGAGTGAAGTGTGATCGCCCAATGTTGCTTGTGTAGGCTATATCATTTATGCTTTGATCTGGGTGCTTTGCAAGGTGTTCTTGATATTTCCTAACCAATTCTTCCATCGATTCTTCGCTCTTTGCAGACAATGTAATCAACGCTGGTATTCCCTTAGGCAATGCACTTTGCCCAACTGCTTCTTTTGGTGCCTCTTTTAGGATCAGGTGAGAGATTGTACCAGAGAAACCAAACGAACTTATGCCAGCGTAACGGACTCTCTTGATATCACGGGACCATGGCATGGGTTTGGTAGGAATGCATGCTGACATTGAATCCAAATCGATTTGAGAGTTTAGCATGTTAAAATGCAAGTTTGCCGGAATGCATTCGCGTTGCATTGCAAGAACAGTTTTAATTAAGCTGGTAACTCCGGCGGCAGATTCTGTGTGGCCAATATTGGATTTCACTGATCCGATTACCAAAGGCCTGTCTCTATCAACACCAAAAACGCGGCCAATAGCTGCAACTTCAATCGGATCTCCCAATGGTGTTCCAGTTCCGTGTGTTTCAATGTAATCAACTTGGTTTGGTTCAACGCCCGCGTTGGTAAGTGCCTTTCGTAAGAGAGATTCTTGGGCCAGTCCATTAGGCACTGTCAAGCCACTACTTGCACCGTCTTGGCTAACAGCAGATCCACTTATTATCGCATGAACCGCATTGCCATCATCGTAGGCATCTTGCAACCTCTTCATTATTATGATACCACAACCTTCAGCCCTTGAATATCCATCGGCACTAGCGTCAAATGTTTTGCAGTGGCCATCGGGAGACAGTGCTTGCGCTTTGCTCAGTGATATATGCCCCATGGGTGATAATATGACATTCACACCGCCACTGATACTTAGATTGCAGTCATTGTTACGCAATCCTTGGCATGCAGTGTGGATCGCCACCAACGAAGAGGAACATGCTGTATCAATAGACATAGATGGTCCCTGCAACCCAAGAACATAGGATAAACGGCCTGAAATGACATTGACAGAGCTTCCAGTGGTAAGATACAGGCCACTGTCAATTTTGTCGTTTGTCTGGCTGAGTATATAACCGTACTCGCTTTGTGCTACACCAATGTAGACACCTGTTTGAGTTCCAACAAGTGACTTTGGCACAATGTTTGCATTCTCTAATGCTTTCCATGCAACTTCCAAAATTAACCGCTGTTGTGGATCCATCATTTTAGCTTCTCGAGGGCTGATATCAAAAAAGGTCGGATCAAAGTCATACAAATCAACAAACCCTCCACGTTTGGTGTACATTTTGCCTTCTACACCGTTTCTATCAGGATCGTAAAATCTATCAACATCCCAACGGTCATGCGGAACATTGCAAGTACCATCTGTGCCTTTCATCAACAAATCCCAAAATGCATCTGGATCGTATGAATTTCCAGGCAAATGGCAATGGAGTCCGAGAATTGCAATTTCTTTGGCGTGCTCGAGTTGTTTTGGTGTGGCTCCTGTGATAGAATTTGTTTTGAATGAGATAGAAGTGAATAATAACTCTTCTATTCTCTTGCTCAAAGCAACAATGTTTGAAAAGTCAAAGATAACCGTAGATGGCAGCGAAATGAGTGACCCAAATGTGCTTTGTAAGCTATTTCTCAGTTCGAGTGATGACAGAGAATCCATTCCAAGCTCAAAGAACCCGCGTGTTCCATCGAGTTTATCGGATGTACCAAATTCCAAAATTTCTTTGACTTTGTCGGATACAATCTTCTGCAATATTTTCTCTCGCTTCTCAGAGTCTGTCGTATTCAATAGCTTTTGGACGATCTGATTTGATTTAAGGTCTTGTTTCTTTTCAATAGATGTAAAAAAAGTCTAAAAGCAATCTTGAAATGGAAAAAATGTTCTATTAGTTTAAAAACGGTTTAAATGATTGCAATTGAACCTAAATTTATTAATAGACAAGAAATTTGCGGCAAAGTTAACACAAATAGTTAAAAACTTTAGGTGACCGTAACTCGTGTACCAGTGCAAACAAAAGTCTACTTTCTATCCATGCACGGGGTGGCTGCAAATGTGATTTTAAGTGACCCTCTATGCAAGAATGGCAATGCCCGATTCACAAATGTACCCTTAAAGCTTTGTCTGATAAAGTATGAATTAAAAATTCAAATTTATAACTTGGAAAACTGTATATTCTTAATTCTTGTTTCTCCACAAAAGTAACTTGCAAATTTTTACTGCAAGAACACATATAAGAATTTTCTGTATTAAACACATTTAACCCTAGAAAAACCACAATATTTTTCAAATTATTGATCAGAAAAAGGTTTCAAGGGTTCCGTTGTCACCTTTGCCTGAAGGGTCACTTAAAATTATGCCAACAGTCCCTTTAACCCCGGAATTACCTGGAAAGTTTTGGTGGTGTTTTTATCAATGGTCTGGATTCATTTTTACGTTTAACTGGAGATTTTTCAACAGACATTTGATATTCCTAAAATATTAAAATTGGGCTTATAAAGGACTTATGATTGTGCTATTGAATTGGCTTGGCTTTGAGATTATATCATCCATTTTGCTAATTCACGTTTCACCTAAACCTTAACGGAATTAATTCTTTGCCACAAACACTGATTTCCTAATCCCAATATCTATGCAACCCTATGTCGTAGACCTTAGATAGTTCAAACTATAAATTATG
>JAJTIF010000387.1 GCA_021299675.1 Pseudomonadota bacterium
AAAAGGGTATGAAAGCTCTTCTCAGTCTCATGATCCTGATGTCGTTCATGCTCTCGGCTTTTGCGGCTGAAGAGAAGCTCTTCATTCATGCACTCACCTCCGACGGGAGTAAGCGGATTAATATTTTTCGCTACACCAATCACTGGGGGCATAAAGAAATCCGCCTCGAATCAGCTGCTCTTCCACGGATTGGTCGCGTGAATCCGATCTATGGTTATGGCAGGGACACCGATGATGATGAGATCATTGATACTTGGTTCATGATTGATGAAAACGAGGGCCTCAAGATCACTCGCTTCCCCACGCGCCAGCCCTGGGCCAGTGATGTGATAAAAAACCAACTCTTTAAAACCTATGACAGCTCAGTTAAGTCCCACTTTTCCGCTCTCTACGGAGCGGTGTTTGGCTTCCTCTTGATGTCCATTTCACACGCCTACAATTCTGAAATTGATTTCTGGCGCGAACGGATGGATCTGGAAGAGTTTGCGATCCGACTTGAGGCAGCCAAGAAGTCGGGCCAGATCACTAAAGAGCAATGGGAAGATGGTGTGGATCTCGTCATGGCGAGCTTTGATGATGCCCTTAAGCGTTTTGAACGGGCCACAGGCCGTGACTATGCCGCCCTCGGTGCTGCCGATGTCGCTCTCTGGGCGACTGGAGGGGTGATTGTGAAATACATTGGCAAAGGTCTCTCTTTTTTAAGTCGTCCGCTGATGGATACCGCCATCGTGCGCAACGCCAAAGCCTCGGTGATCCACATGGCCCGCCGAATCTCCCAAGGCACCCGCGCCAAACTCTCCTACTTTCGTCGCGCCAAAGGCGCACCCGTGGCGGTGATCGCCGCACAAACCGCTCGCACGCAGTTTCCGCGCCAGATGCGCGGATTGATGGCCAAGAACTATCTCATGAAAAAACTCGTCCCTCTCTTCGTGCGTTCAGGGATCGCTGTGAAGAAAGCTCTCTATGACTGGAAGTATATTGCCTTTATGGCCTCTTTGCAGATTAGCACGGAGGCTTTCGCCAATCGCAGTGAGGTCTACTCTCCGAATCCGACGACCTTTGCGAAAAATGTTCTGACTCATCCAGACATCGTTCAGAACGTGGGCTTTATGACCACCAATGCCTTCTTCATGACGGCCGCTTCCCATGGGATCAAACCCCGCGGAGTGAGATTTGCGACCTGTGGATTCATTGCTCTGGGCAACTCGTCCATCACAAACCTCGTCATCAAAGGTGAGAACGACTATCAGCGCGTTGCCCTGGATTCAGGCTGGGAAGCCATCATCGGCAACACTCAGGTGCAGATCGATCTGGCTGCCTTGAAACACTTTGAACAGAAAGCTGCTGCTTCCGGAAATCCTCGCTTGAAACTTCTTGGTTGGGCGGTAGTACTGGTGGATCAGGCCGCAGGCTTTGCCGGCTACTCGATGCTCACCCAAAGAATGAGCCGTGAAACCCCCGACGTTCAACTTGTTCCAGTGCTCGCTGAGTAACTACTTTACCTGTGCCACCCAATCAGGAAGATTATAGTAGTTGGTGATGCGAGCAATTTTCCCTGCGCGAATTTCAAAGAAACATCCCACCGGCAGACGGTACTTCTGTCCTCGCGCCGCAGGCAGCCCCGCGCAGCTCACTTTGTACGTGCCAGAACAGATAAACTCCGCTGAGGCGCGAGTGCCGTCTTCTGAGACGAGAATTGAGAAATCCGTGAGGTTTTCGTCGTAGTAGCGGTCCATGTCAGCCAGAAATGATTTAAAGGCGCCTAGGCCCGTGGTGCGGGAGCCCTGATTGGTGTCGTGGATAATATCACTGGTGAGAAACTCGAGCATGTGATCAAATTTTTTAGCGTTAAAAGCGGCGTAGTAGTCTTGGATCAGTTGTTTGGACATAAAGATTCTCCTGTCACGAATAGCAATCGATCCTAGTTTACTGGAGAAATACTAATAAGCGAAGTCAGTTCAGGTGCGGTGAAGTTAAAATCGCCGCACACTGCTCTGGCGTCAGGCCTGGCCCCTTAGCCCCACGTCCATCGAGGCTAGTCATGAGATTGCCTCGAACAGGGATATGCCCCAGATCACCCAGAAGATGCGCAAGTTCATGCGTGAAGGTGTCGTAGCCCGCAAGCGCACCGGGAAAGCGCTGATTGGTGCGGTAATCGCTGGTTATGTGAAAGGACTCCGCCAACACATGCACCTGAGATAAGGTGGTGGAGAGCCGACGGATGCTGGTACGATTAAAGGCAGCTGCGGTCGAGGGACGCTTGAGGTCCATAAGGAAGCCCACGGGCCTTGTTGCCTCGAGATCCGCACCCATGAGGAGCACTTCACTAGGCCCTTTGTAAGGGTCTTGGTTATTGAGGGCATGAATCACTTCGGCCGAAAAACGCACCTTTCGCACCAGAGCCTGTGAGATGCCCACCCGACAGCGACTAAGGATGCGCGAACTTTTTGCGAGGGTTTTTTGGAGTAGTGCCACATGAGCCCAGTCAGATTCTTCGTCGACGATGAGTTGCAACTGGAGCTTTCTAAAACCCTCCGGCACCGCAAACTCGAGCGTCTCCCGTTGCGACTCCTGCCATGGAGACTGAGCCTGTAGAGCTGTCGAAAATAGCAGGATAAATGTGAAGAGTTTCATGCCTCCTCTATCGCACAGATTCTGCGTCCCAGGGCGGCCCTCTGAAACAATTTCCGACTCCTCTAGAGTTTAAGTATCGGATACCGGTTAAATACCTGATCCCAGGAGGGATGGCGCTGGTAGAAGAAGTCAAAGCGCAGCTCCTTAGAATTGCGAAACTCTTGGTCCCGGAGCTTTTGGTCGAAGAGCTCTTTGATTTTGGGATCCTTGAGCATCTCCTGGGCCACCATTTCTAGGACGTAGTCTTCCATGTACTCTTTGTTCTCAAAGTAACGGTTAAAAAATCCCAATGATAAAAAGGAATCACCAGCTTCGGGCTCCAGCATCCGTGCGATGAGCTCCGCCTTCTTCTGATGGATGGGGATGAAGAGTGAGCCTTTCACAAGCTTCACTTCCTCTCGCGTCCACTCTCCGGTGGTGGTCAGCGTTTGTCGCCCTTCGGAAGGTTTCGAAGAAAACACACTTTGGCTAGCGCGATAGACTTGGAGTTCTGTGACCAAATCTTTTTTCAGCACTTCAAAACTTATTCTGTGCAGAGACAGCTTATCTTTCATCCACGCCGCTTCTTGCACCGGCACATAGTAGCCCCTTTGCGGCGTCGGTATTTTTTTATCCACCACCAACTCCTCATAGAGAGGGATTTTCCAGTCTTCTTCTTTTTTTGAGTACACCACCACTTTGTCACTCGTGATGGGAGAGGTTTTCACCTCGTAGGCAAAGGCAGGAAAACTAATCTCCCGGGACTTCTCGGTGGCCTTGAAACTTAAGGGCAGAAAACTGGCCTTCGAGGAGTCGTAGGCCTCGATGACTTCTTTCAGTGTCTCCTCCCGGGCGAGCAGCTCGAGGAAGGTAGCAATGGTATCTCGATGGATCTTTACGCGAGTGGCATAGTCTTTCCAGGAGTGCGTCTCCACCAGCACACCGATCCGCCCTTGCAGCCGCCAGTAGCCATGCGAGAAGCGCGGCCCAGGGACATAGCGGGAAAAGCCC
>JAJTIF010000013.1 GCA_021299675.1 Pseudomonadota bacterium
ACCAAAGAGCCGATCCCAGATTTCTCTGTTCACAGAGTAGTCCATGCGCTTGGTGGGAAACTTACTTTTCAAATGATTGTTTACGGCTTTTGTCACAAACTCCGAGCAGTAGAGAGCCTCTCGACCATCCCGTCCCAGATTATCCCACAGGAAAGCGCCGTCGAATTCAGCGCCTAGAAGTGGCTCCACACTTTCCCTGAGATTGCCTTCAAGTTTTTCTTTGAAACGAAAAACTTTGTGCCCACGAGTGGGATCACCTTCACTTAAAAATGCTTCGAGGCTCTGCACTCTCACTTGAGTCAGAGAGTCCGCTACCAAGATTTTCTGAGCATCAACCTTCACCACCAGTGACATGTGTGAAAAAGATGATTGTTCTTGAGCTTCAATTAAGGAGCACACGTAGCAGCGACGGGGCTGCAAAATGATATCGCCGACACGGAAATCGGCCCACGTAGATTGGCTTAAAAAGACTAATAAAAATAAACATTTAACCATTTAAGTGCCCACTTTTCTGGTCAAATTTTAATGAACAAAGCTCAGGGTGTAACTAAAAAACTCCAGTATAAAGACGTGATATTTATGAAATTGCCTATTTAGCCCTGAGGATGAATCTGCCTGCCCCCTCTCAGCGGACCTAACTCCCTTATAATTAAGAAATCAACATTGAGGTTTTTATGATTCAAAAGATTTTGGCGACGCTAGTGACCTACTCCATCAGCTTGCAGCTGATTCTAGGAGGAATCCCAATCGCCATGCTCACTTCAACAAATGCACACGCCAATAAATGTGCTGAGGGCCTTGAGTGGAATGCGATTTTAAATCGCTGCCTCACCTCTCGCCAAGCCGCTCAGGTGCAGTCAGCTTCAGCGCGCTGTCAGAAGATCACCGACAAAGCTGCACAAAATAAATGTTATGTCAGTGCACTCGAGCAACAGGTTGTGGATGGTGAGAAAAAGGGTGAAATCCAGGGCGCGGGTAAGCTTGACACAAGTAAGCTTTCTATCCTTCTCGCGATGGCGACACTTATCTCAAGTGTCACGACCATAAAATATTTAAAGACAGGGTGTAAGGCAGCCACGTCTGCCTGGTTGATGGCTGGCGCTTCTGCATCTGTTTTTGCCGGTGAGGTCATGTCAGGCATGAAATTCCAGAAGAAATCAAAGGAAGCCTTCGATGACTTTCAGAAAGTTCTTAAAGGTCAAAACGAAACAGAAGGCAGTGAAGTTCAGTCTGAAGCGCTGAATGCGATGATCAAGAGAGAGGATGCTGTGATCGAGGCGGCAGGGACGAAGAAAACATTCTATACCGTAGCGATGGCTGCCTACGCTGCTGCGGGAATCATGTCGATCATTGAGATGACTAAGTACAAAGTCGCATTAGCCAATCCGACAACCGCAGCGAGCGCGACCGAGCTATTTGTATGCTACAAAGCTAAAGGCGCAACGGCGGAACAGAAGACACTAACCCAGGTGAAGACCTTTGGCGGCTTCAGTGCCTCAATGACCTTTAAAGCAGGACTCTCAGCCGGTGCTGGAGGCCTAGGAGCGATCGTAGGTGGAGGAGCTCTAGTGGGGAGCATGCTCGTAGGGAACATGGCGAGCGGTGGAGTCCAAGACCTTAATCCAAAAAATGGAGACAAGGTGATTAACCCAAATCCTTCATCAGGTGGAACAAGCACCGGTGGAGCAGGCGGTGGATCCTCCGACCCAGCCCCAAGCAACTGTGGAGACCAACCTTGCCAAGTAAATAACTCCCATGCTCCAACGATAAATGAGTACCTGGAAAGTTTCTTCGAAAAAGAACAAAAAGTGTCCTATCAAACATATTTTGATACATCCTCAATTGATGCTTCTACAAATTGGGCAGAATTTTACCAAACAGCCTCAGAGGTGAGCCGTTTTAGAGCTGGAGAAAAATCATCTGAAACGGAGGCAGACTTTGAACTCACAAAGCTTGCTGCAAGCTCATATGAGATTTCTGAGTCTAAAGAAGACTTCACATTTATGAAACTTGCAGTCAAATTCACTCAGCAGTTTGGGGTTCAAAATGCAGAGGCATCCGATATCCTCAAAGGATTTGCGATGATCCTCGGAATGGGTGGAATTGGGTATGCGGGGGCAACGATGCTCGTCTCAAAGTCCGCCTCCCTAACAAGTATGTTTGTTATGCCTGCAACAAGAGCAACCCTGTCTGGGATTATGACTGCTGTTGCTATGAACCAACGCAGCCACATGGACGATCAAAAGAAGAAAGCCGAAGCAAGAAAAGCCTTTATTGAAAAGCTCCAACTTCAAGTCGAAGCTGCTGGAAATGGATTCGGTACATGTACCCAAGAGCAGAGAAACTCTGACATGACCAAGCCTCACTGTTTCTGTTATCTGCAGGGTGGATCAATAAATACGGCTCGCGTGAAGTCAGCCACCTGTAAGGCTTTCTTTGGCTCAGGCTTGGCAAAAAATATGGCAAGACCAACATCTGCCACAAGTGCTCGTGAAGCTCCAAGTTGTACAACACCGAATGCCACAGTCATCGATGAATCCTGTAGCTGCCGTCGCACCAACTCTTGTACCTCCGTCCCAAGAGCAGGCTTTACCTCTACAGGTGTTGGCCCTAGTGCGATTGCCAACATGAATGATGTCTTGGATGGCCTCAACAACGGTTCACTTCGTGCGGAAGACATTAAGCCTGAGCAAATGATAGCCAGAGCTGCTGGTCTCGGAAGAAAGCAGCAGGCGCTCTTAAACGATCCAAAAAACAAAGCACTCCTGAACGATATTAAGAAGTCAGACTCTCAAGGACAGGCAGCCATGAGAGCGCTGGCCAGTCAGATTGCCGGATCTCCAGGGCTCATGGGCTCCAACATCGGAAACATGGGAAGCGGAGCTGTAGGAAGCGGCTCTCCTCAAGAAGAGATCAAAAAACTTCAAGAGGATTTCAAAAAAGACATGAGCCAGTATGAGCCAGGGGAAGTCGCTGGAGGCAATGGTGCTGCACTTGGAGCAGCGGGTGACGACTTTAGCCTGGATGCTGTCACAGGCGGCGGCGTGACGGTCGAAGGTGACGAGAAACTTGCGGAAGTCATGGACACAAACTTCGAAGCCAACGGCAGTGATATCAACTCCAACAGTGACGCCAACATCTTTCAGGTCCT
>JAJTIF010000023.1 GCA_021299675.1 Pseudomonadota bacterium
GCTACATGGAGCTTGAGCGTGGTGGCGATGAGGTCATTGCGAGAGCGGCCAGCGTGCATCTTTTTACCCAGACCCTGAGTGTGATCGTTCACGTAGCGTTCGAGGTTCATGTGGATGTCTTCATCCACGATCCGCCAATCAAAGCGGTGGGTTTTAATTTCTTCAAAGGCTTCCAGCAGGGCTTTTTCAATCTGAGCATTCTCTGATTGAGTCAGAAGATTGATGTGGGCAAGTCCTCGCGCCCAGGCCAGCTGCACACGGATCTCCTGTTCATAAAGTTTCGCATCCGGAATGACTCCGTTAGTGAAACTCGCGAGCAGATCACTTTTGGTGGGCTGGCGCTGGGTACTGAGAACAGACATAGAATTCCTTTTGATTACTTAAGCACGATACCCATGCCGTTATTGGCGTCACGCTGACCGGCCTTCCAGGGACCGTAACAAACAGTCTTGGAATAGCCGTGAGCGTGCTTGTGCATCTGGAGTTTATCAATCTCAAAACTCACACCCGCCTCGTCGTAGAGAGCAAAGTTTGAGACGCGGGATATGACTCGCGCCTGTCCGCCTTGCAGCTTCAGGGTGATCTCACCAGTGAGTGTCTTAGCGGCTTCCTTGAAGAAAGCTTCTGCTGCTAAGCGAGTCGGTGAGTGCCAGTGGCCATCGTAGATTGCTTCGCCATAAGAGATGGCCAGTGTACGGGCCACAGAGAGGAGCTCTCTGTCCCAGGTCAAGTGCTTGAGGTTTCTGCAAGCTAAGTGCAGAAGTGTGCCTCCGGGAGTTTCATACACGCCCCGAGACTTGAGACCGATGGTGCGCTCTTCGACGAGATCCAGCACACCGATGCCAGCGATTCCTGCGATCTGATTGAGTTCGGTCAGAAGAGCCGCAGGCGTGAGGTCTTTGCCGTTCACTGATTGGGGAAGACCATTTTTAAACGCAATGCTCACCGTGAGAGAGTCCTTGAGGCTCTTCTCTGGGGTGGCGACCCAGGAGTAGACCGAATCGAGGTCATATTCTTTGGTGATGTTTTCTAGCACGCCACCTTCACAAGAGCGGTGAAAGAGGTTCACGTCGACAGAGAAAAATTTCTCGGTGTTTTCAAAATGAATGTTTTTTGTCGCCAGATAGTTGATGAGCTCTTTTCTGCCTTTAAAGTCCCACTTCTTCCAAGGAGCGATCACCTCAATTTCTGGCGCCAGGTAGGCCCAGGATTTTTCAAAGCGCAATTGATCGTTGCCTTTGCCGGTGGCCCCGTGAGCGATGGCATCACAACCAAGCTTCTTGGCAAAGAAAGCCATTCTCTCTGAAATCAGAGGACGGCCAAGGGCCGTGCCGAGGAGATAGTCGTCTTGGTAAGTAGCTCCGGCCCGCACCGCCACGAAAGCAAATTCACTGGCGAAGCGGTCTTTGAGGTCTTCAAATATAAAGGATGAGGCTCCCAATTCTTTGGCCCATTTTTCTAAGTAAACACCATCTGGTGCGTTTCCGAGATCCGCACAATACGCAATGACTTCAGGGTTGTTATAAGTGTCTTTCAACCAGGGAATGATCGCCGATGTATCCAAACCACCGGAGAAGGCGAGAAGAATTTTCTTAGGTGTTGTGCTCACAAGTGCTCCTTAACATAGGGTAAGATGAAAATGCATCGATTTGAATATTTATGCATAAAAAACTCAAAAAACAAGAGAAATATCCATTGACGTGCTTTTATTTATGGATAATTATGCAAGCTTATGCATAAAGAAGCATACAATGTGGCAGTGGTTGGTGGCTCTGGGTACTCTGGACTTGAGCTCACACGTCTGCTGAAAAAACATCCAAAGGCTCAGCTCAAAGCATCGGTGGGAACACGCGACATCGACACGCTTTGGACCACGCTCTCTATTCTCGATACCGTCTTCCTCGCCACACCAGCAGAAGTCTCTATTGAGCTTGCCCCAAAAATTTTAGCCGCCGGCGTGCACGTGATTGACCTCTCCGGTGCTTTTCGCCTCAAGACCTCAGACATCGCGGCGGACTATACAAAATGGTATAACCTCCAGCACAGTGAGGTCAGGCTGGTGGAGCAGGCGCACTATGGACTCGTCCCATGGACTAAGCCTCCATTTACCACTTCTCCCACTCTGATCGCCAATCCAGGTTGCTATGCTACCGCTATTCTGATGGGCCTATTGCCACTTCTCAATAGCCGCTTGATTAAGCCTGAGACTTTGGTGATCGATGCTAAATCGGGGACCACGGGCGCGGGAAAAAAAGCCGTGGAGTCGCAGCTCTTCAGTGAAGTCGAAGGGGAGTGCTTGCCTTATAAAGTAGGGAAGCATCAGCACCTGCCAGAGATCACTCTCTACGCCAAAAAATTCTCTTCTCAATCCATTGATCCCTTTCTCACCACCAGTCTTCTGCCGGTTCGCCGGGGCATCACCGCAGGTCTCTACGCTCAGATCAGTCCGGGCAAAGGAGCGGCGGATGTGGAACTTGCTTTTAAAGAGTACTACGCGGCTTATCCATTTACGCTCAATGGCGTTTCTCTCAAACGCGTGGTGGGAACCCCATCGACCCAATTCTCTATTGAGGTTGTGGGCGACAAACTTTATCTCTTCTCTAGTCTCGATAACCTGCTCAAAGGAGCAGCTTCTCAGGCCGTAGAAAATTTTAATCTGCTTCATCAACTGCCTGTAGAGACAGGACTTACGCACTTGGAGGCCATCATATGAAACTAGGTCCTGGAATTGCTCGTACTCTTTTACCCAAAGGTTTCTTTGCCAGTGGAGTGAACTCCGGCGTGCGTAAGTACCGCCCCGACATTGGCCTCATCATCTCTGATACCGATATGGTCGCGGCTGGTGTGTTTACGACCAATGAAGCCAAGGCTGCGCCGATTCTTTGGTGTCAGAATCTTGTGCCCTCAAAAAAAATCCGCGCCGTGCTCACCAACTCTGGTCAGGCGAACGCTGCCACAGGAGCCTTAGGGATCGAAAATAACTTAAAGATGGTCAAGGCCTGTGCGGAAGTCATCAAGTGTGCTCCTGAGCAAATCTTGGTCGCTTCGACAGGAGTCATTGGTGTACAGCTTTCCTTAGATCTCTTGGTCAAGTCTCTGCCGGAGCTCGCGGCAAGAGTGACTGACACCGCTGAAAATTTTGCGAACGCTATTCTCACCACCGATCTGGTGCCAAAAACAGTCAGCACTACTCTGGAGCTCTCTACCGGCACAGTCACGGTGACTGGAATCGCTAAGGGCTCGGGCATGATTCATCCCAACATGGCGACCATGCTGGGCTACATCCTGACGGATGCTCAGATCGACGAGAAACTTGCTCATGGCTTTCTTAAAACAGCCGTGGATAAGAGCTTCAACATGGTGAGTGTCGATGGCGATACTGCCACCAATGACTGCGCTTTTCTTCTGGCCAACGGTGCCAGTGGCGTCAATCTGAATAACCCTGCAGACTGTGAGATTTTTCAAAACACAGTGACTTTGATTTGTCAGGAGTTGGCACGGGCGATTGCTCGTGACGGCGAAGGGGCGACCAAGCTTATTGAAGTGAATATCTTTAATGGGCAAAACACCGAGCTCTCAAAGAAGGCTGCTCGCGGTCTTACGATGAGCCCGCTGTTTAAGTGTGCCATTCATGGCGAAGACCCGAACTGGGGCCGCATCCTTGCGCGCCTAGGAGCCGAGGGCGTACCAGCGGCCAGCTTAAATAAGATGAACCTCAAACTCCAAGGGGAGCTGATTTTTCAAGACGGCGCTCCCGCGGTGTTCGATCGTGATAAACTGAGAAGTCTCTTGCGTTCGGACACGGTGCTAGTGGATGTGGATCTTAAGGAGTCGTCATCGGCTGCAGTGGTGAAGGCTTGGGGTTGTGATTTTTCAAAAAAATACGTCGAAATCAATGCGGAATATTCAACATGAAACCTTGGTTAATTAAAATCGGGGGAGCGGCGCTGGCAAATCCCGCTTCGATTCATGAGCTCGTGAAAACAGTCGTCCATCTTAAACAGCTGGGCGAGCAGGTCGTGGTGGTGCATGGGGGCGGTCCCATGATCAATCAAAAGCTTCTGGAGAAAAATATCCAGTGGAGCTTCTTTGAAGGCCAGCGCATCACCACCCAAGAGATGATCGATTGCATCGCGGAAGGCCTCTCTGAAGTTAACGAGCACCTCACGAGCGCCCTTGAGGCGGCAGGGCTTTCGACTCTCGGCTTGCGTGGAAACTTGGAAGCGATTTTTATCTCTCGCCCGATGAACGAGTCCCTAGGACTGGTGGGTGAGGTGATGCACGTGAACACAAAGAAGATTCAAGAGACCCTGGATGCAGGTCTGGTGCCTGTGATTGCTCCTATGGGGATTGACGGACTTGAGCAGAGCTACAACATCAACGCAGACTGGGGTGCAGCGAAGCTCGCAGTGGCCCTTGGCGCCAAGAATCTTCTCTTCTGCACTGACCAGCGGGGGATCTTGGATCTGAACAAGCTGCCCTACGACTCCCTGACACTGACCCAGTTGAGAATTCTGATGAAAAAGGAAGGCGTGACTGGTGGAATGCTTGCCAAGGCACGCACCATTGAGTTCGCTCTCACGCACCGGGTGGAGAAGGTCATCGTGCTCCACGCTCAGGAGCTGTGTGAGTTGGTGATCGAGAAAAATATCTGTGGCACCTTTTGTGTCTCTATGTCTCGCATCGAATACATCAATAAAATGCAGGAGCTCTCCCATGCCTACTAATTTCTCCCACTTCTTGGATGGCAAAGAACTGAACCCTCATGCGCTTAAAGAGGTGATCGATCTCGCGAGTGTCCTGAAAACAGAGCGCGACGAAGGCCACTTAAGAGGGGACCTCAAGGGTAAGACCTTGGCAATGCTCTTTGATAAACCATCCTTACGTACGCGCATGAGCTTCTCCGTCGCCATGACGGAGCTCGGTGGGAATGTGATTGAGTCCGCGGCTAGCCTACGTAAACAAGAAGAGCCAGAAGATGTGGCGGGTGTGGTATCAAGTTATGTACACGCCGTGATGATCAGAACCTATGGGCATGATCTCGTGCAACGCTTCGCCGGGAGCTCGAAAGTGCCGGTGATCAACGGGCTGACCGATGAGCATCACCCCTGCCAGGCCCTGGCAGATATTTTGACCATCAAGCAGAAGTTTGGAAACCTCGAAGGCATGAAGCTCGCCTACATCGGCGATGGGAACAATTGCCTGCACAGTCTGATGATTCTTGCCCCGATGCTTGGGATCGATCTGCACTATGCCTGTCCCAAGACTTATCAGCCTGATGGGAAAGTCTATGAGTGGGCTACGCAAAAAAAACACGCCGGTAAAATTTTGAGCTTCGAGACGCCAGAGCAAGCGGTCAGTGGCGTGGATGCGATCTACACGGATGTCTGGGCCAGCATGGGTTTTGAAGCTGAGCAGGAGGTCCGTCTCAAGGCCTTCCAGGGCTACCAGCTCAATAAAAGGCTTCACTCCATGGCCCAAAATAATGCTATAATCCTTCATTGTATGCCGATGATTCGTGGGCAAGAGATCTCCTCGGAGATGGCTGACCATAAGCAGTCTGCGATTTACCAGCAGGCGGAGAATCGCCTGCATGTGCAGAAAGCGCTGCTCTTAAAACTTATTAAGTAGGACTATGACGGAATCAGTCTCAGAGCGTTTAAAGATGATCCGGCAACTCTTGAGTGCCGAGAAGAGCTCTACCCAAGAAGAGCTGCGCGACGAACTTGAGCGCAAGGGCTACGACGTTAATCAATCTACCATTTCCCGCGACCTTCGACGAATGGGAGCCATTAAGGTGATCGATCAAAAGGGTCGCACCGTCTATAAGCTGAGCGAGGAGAGTGGCGAGAAGACTCTCATGGGTGGCTCCGTGCCGGATCTCATCTTGAGCATCGAGCATAATGAAAACATGATCGTGATCTCGACCACCCCGGGTTCTGCCTCCCTGGTCGCCCGCCATCTTGATATCTCAAAGCCGAAGGGAATTCTCGGAACCATCGCCGGTGATGATACGATATTTGTGGTGCCTCAGAAGGTGAAAAACATCGATCTGACCTTGCAAGCCATCAAAGATTCTTTTAACTAATTGTACAAGACTTGCGTGTGAGAGTGGCCTCGGTCATTTTTCACCACACGCAGATTGACGGGCAGGCGCTCGGAGAGATTTTTTACGTGGGTAATGAGACCGATCTGTTTGCCTCGAGAGCGCACTTGCTGCAGCATCTCCACCACATCCTCCAATGAGCCTTCATCCAGCGTGCCGAATCCTTCGTCGATGAAAAATGAATCAATGTCGGCACGACCTCGGGCCATCTCTGCCAGTGCCAAGGCCATGGCCAGGGAGACCATGAATGTTTCACCACCGGAGAGAGTGGAGACTTTCCTCACCAGACCATCGCTCCAGTGATCGATGACTAAGAACTCTGGCGTGAGTTTGCCTTTCTTTTGGTTCTGTAGAATCTCATAGCGCCCGTGGATAAGTTTTGAGAGCTCAAAATTAGTTTGTTTGATCAGGGCAAGCTCGACCAGGGAGAGCACGAAGGTGCGCATGTCATCTTGACCCAAAACTTCTAGCACCCGCTTCCAGCGCACATTCTCTTGTTCGGCTTTTTTGAGCGAGCTTTTGAGCAGGGCGAGCTTCTGCGAGCGCTCTTTATCGTCTTCTATCTGGCGGTTCAGAAAGCCCACCTGTGTGGTGATGTCTTGTAGCGAGGTTTCAAGCTCTTGGATTTGAGTCTTTCTTTCCTCAATATAAGGGTCGAGGATGGTGCCGGCTTCGGTGATCTGGATATCCATATCGAAGCCCTGCGCTAGTTTGTGCAGCTCTTGAGTAAAGATCAGCTCAATCTGGCGTAGTTGATCCACGATCCGCTGGGTCTGGGAGCGTGCCTCGGAGAGGTCTCGCTCTTTTTGTCTGAGATCTCCTTGCAGCAACTGCTCTTGGTGTTGCATCTTTTTCTGTTCGTCTCGCAGCTTTCGAAGGCGCGCCTCGGGCGAGTCACCAGCGGGGTAGTTGGTCTCGAAGGTCTTCCAGTTTTGCTTGAAGCTCAGCTCCTCAGCCTCATGAACTTCACGTTTTTGAGTCAGCCCCTGACTCTCTTCTGATATCTCGTGTTGCAGCTGAACCTCTTGCTGCGTGAAGGTGTGCAGGGTCTGCTCTTTTTCTTTTTTTAGTTTATGCAGCTCAAGATCGGCTTTTAATTTTTCTAGAACATCAAAGAGGTTCTGATTCAAAACTAACCCTCCGAGGCTTTGCTCGAGTGAGTGATAGTACTCTTCCAGCGGCTGCACCTCGCTGGTCAGGCGATCAGTCTTGTCTTTCTTGAGCCTAAAGCTTTCGCGGGCTTCTTTGAGTTGGGCGTCTTGGATTTCGAGTTGTTTTTCGATCTCTAAGAGATTTGTGTGGTGGGTTTGTCGATGCATGAGCTCTTCATCGAGGCTACTATCCGCTGGCGGAAGTGCTTTGAGTTCTTGCTCCACTCCCTCACGCTGAGTTTCAAGTTGCGTGACTTTCTTTTCCTGTTGAACAAAGAGCTGGTTGTAGTCCGTGCTCTGGCCTTGAGGGGGAGGAGTGTAGAGAGTGGCCTTAAAGATCTCGGGCAAAGTCTGGGCGCAAAGGGGGCAATCATCCTGTGGGTGATGCTTCAAGTGCTCTCGCATCGAGGCTAAGAGGTGCTGCAGATGCTGCCCTTCTTTTAGAAGTGTCAGCTCGTCCAGTCTCTGCCGTTGCACCGGGATCTCGCCCAGTAGTTTCTCTATTTTTATTTGTAGCTCCTGGCGCCTCTCTTGCGTGCTCTGTTGACGGGACTTCTTCTCTTTGAGCTGATCGATAAGGGAGCTTCGGTCTTTGGAGTTTTGCTCACCACCAGCGATTTTGCTTTTTTGAAGCTTCAGCTCCTCCACCGATTTGGAGAGCTCTTTGCCTTTTTGCGTGAGTAGGGAGAGCTCACTTTCGTGGTTTTTTTTGTCTTCGCGCAGGCGCGGAAGCTCATAGAGCACTCGGTCCACCAGTTTCCAC
>JAJTIF010000042.1 GCA_021299675.1 Pseudomonadota bacterium
CCCAAAGAGATTGCTGGCGCCTACGGCCTGGGCGAAATCATCCATTTCATTATTCAGCACGATGCCAGTTCCCTGCGCCACCATCGCCGAACCAAACCATCCGTTAATGGTTTGCGTGCTGACCACGATGTTATGATCCTTGTCGGCAAGAGTGAAGTGTGTGGTCTCGGAGGATCCATCTGGAAGCTGTGCCAGAGGAAATTCTTTTGAGGCAAAAGCCTTGCCCGTGAAATACTTCTGCATCAGCTGGGCATAAGACTTGGAGGCCATTTTTTCATAGGGGATCTGATTAAAATCCGGGTCTCCCATGTAGCGAGCTCGATCCGCAAAAGCGATCTGCATGGCCGTGGCCGTACGATGCACACTTTCAGGGTGCTGGGGCCCCCAGGTGTTGAGGTTTTGGTTTTCCAGGAGATTGAGGATCTGGATCACATGCGTGCCACCAGAGCTCGGTGGAGGCATGGAGATGACCTTGTAGCCCTTGTAGGTCCCGGTCACAGCTTGACGAGTTTTCATCTGGTATTTTTTAAGATCACTCAACGAGAGGATCCCACCGCGCGCGCGCACTGACTTCACCATCGCCTGAGCGATGCGACCCGTATAGAAGGCATCTGCCCCGCTGGCAGCAATCGCTTTGAGTGTGAGAGCGAGATCTTTCTGCACCAGAATGTCTCCGACTTGATACAAGGAGCCGTCGGGTTTGAAAAAAATCTTAGTGGCTGCCGGGTCTTTTTTGAGCTCAGGTTCTTCTTCTTTCATCGCCTCTAGCAGATGCGGGTACACAGGAAAACCTTCTGCGGCCAAACGGATCGCTGGCTCCAGGGTGACACTCCAAGGAAGCTTGCCGTGCTTTTTGTGGATCTCATACATGCCACGCACCAGTCCAGGTGTCGCCACGGCCAAGGGGCCATAGATGGATTTCAAAGGATCCACAGAACCGTCGGGCTTAAGATACATTTTGGAATGACCAAGAGCCGGTGAGGTTTCGCGGAAATCGAAGACGTGAGATGCCTGAGTTTTTGCTTCAAAGAATATAAGGAACCCACCGCCACCGATACCGGTAGACTGCGGACGCTCAACGGAAATGGCAAAAGAGACGGCTATGGCCGCATCGATGATGTTGCCCCCACGCTTAAACATTTCAAGCCCGGCTTGTGAGGAGACGGTCCCTTGGGAAGTGATCATCGCCCCCTGAGAAAAAGCTTCATGCTGCGCTCGCGTGTGACCACTCAGCAGTGGGACCTGCTTAACTTTTGGATGCCGGCTCCCTGAGCACGCAATGAGGGTGAGGATAAAAAAATACTTAAGCATAATGGCCTCTCTTTATGCTAAAATTAAGTCAAATTTTATCCTCTCTGTCCAAGGAATCCTGCCATGAATTTATCAGACCAGTGGCACCAAACTCCCACGAGCCTTGTAAGGCATTATAAGTTTAAAAACTTCCGTGAGGCCCTCGCTTTCACCAACAGTGTAGGGGCAATCGCTGAGACACAAAAACACCATCCTGATCTGAAGTTGGGCTGGGGCTATCTTGAAATCACCATCACCACTCACGATGCGGGCCACACTCTCACCGAAAAGGATTTCAAGCTCGCGGCTGCGATTGACCAAATTATTTGAGGCAGACATTTCCTAAGAGTTGGACATCAAGAATTCTCAGGTTAAAATAATCTAAATAACCATGAACTCAGGAAGAGGTCATCATGAAGTATCTGCTCACGCTATTTCTCATTGCTGGATGCGCAAGCCTTAAATCCAGACAGCCCGCCACCCAAGGCAGCGCTCCCCATCTCGATAGCACGCCGCTGCCTTGGACGGACATGTCCCATGACGATGACTCCCACCTCTTGGTCGACACGCAAGTGCCCGATGAAGAGATCTCGAAATCCACCGGTGGTGACCCAGACAAAGAAGAAGGTGTTGAGGAGAGCTACTCGCCGCGCCCTTTCTTGAAAAAAGTAAAAACAAAACGCGTGAAGTTTTGGATCGACTACTTCACTTCTAAGCAGCGGGATCGCTTCCAGCGATTTATCAATAACGGCATGAAGTACAAGCCCATCATCGATAAGATCCTAGACTCCGAGGGACTGCCCCGTGAACTCTTCTTCGTGGGCCTGATCGAATCTGGCTACTACTTGGGTGCTCACTCAAAAGCTTCGGCCGTGGGCCCGTGGCAGTTTATCCGTGGCACAGGTCATCGTTATGGCCTCGTGATGAATCAAGACATGGATGAGCGCCGGGATATTTTCAAAGCGACTCTCGCAGCGGCTCAGTACTTTAAAGACCTGAACAATATTTTCTCCTCGTGGGAGCTGGCCCTCGCCGCCTACAACGCCGGTGAGTATGGCATCATCCGCCGCATCCAGCGCTACAAGACTCGTGACTACTACGAGCTATCGCGCCAGCAGAAGATTCCCTCTGAAACCATCAACTATGTGCCCAAAGTTCTTGCGGCCATGTACGTCTATGAGAACGCTCAGAAGTACGGCTTTGCCATTCCGCAAAACACTCATGAGTTTTGGGAAAAAACCAAAACCGTCTCAGTCAGCAAGGGCATGGGTCTTGATGTCCTCTCTCGTAAACTCAATCTCTCAGCTGAGGTATTGGTCCAGTTGAATCCCGAACTTAAAGGCAAGCGTACTCCGCGCTCCTACCCTGGCCCCTATGAGATTCGTGTGCCTTCTGGAAAAACCACCGAATGGATGGAAACCTACGTGGCCGAAGCTCCACAAGAGAATCCGCGCATCAAAGAGATCGAAGTCCTCAGAGACAAGGTCGAGAATCCGCAAAACTACCCGATGCCAAAGATGGCTGAACGTGCTCAGGTGCACGTGGTGAAGCGTGGTGAGAATCTCTCGCTGATTGCCCGCAAGCACCGCATGAGTGTGGGAAAACTAGCACAACTCAACCGCATGAGCTGGAGAAGCCATGTACGAGTGGGCCAGCGTCTCAAGCTTGACCGTGAACCAATGGCGACCGTGGCCCGCGTCGCGGTCATCCGCACCCCTGCAGCTGTTGAGGTTCATAGAGTAAAGAGAGGCGAAACTCTCTCCCTCATCGCCCGTCGCTACGACATGACTCTTAAGGAGATCGCACTCCTGAACAAAATGACTGTGCGCTCGCAGGTGCGTGTGGGTCAGCTGCTTCGTCTGAAAGCGGCAAGCAGTACAGTTGTTAAAACCGACAAGATGGTCAAGAGCCTCAAGAGAACTGAAGCGCCGATCGTCTATAAGCTAGGTTCCGGTGAGACACTCACGGACGTGGCCCGCTGGTTTGGTACTGATGTTGCAAGCCTCAAGCGCCACAACAAGATCTCTCAGGGTCGCGCTCTGCAAGTAGGAAAATCAATTCAAATCCCAGAAACGAAAAAAGGTATCTACCAGGTTCAGCACGGAGATTACCTGATCAAGATTGCACAAAAGTTTAACCTCAACCAAGTTGCCCTGATGAAGCTCAACAAGCTCAAGTCTGGTAAGGTTTATCCGGGGCAACGTTTGGTGGTTAATCTCGAATAAATTCTGGATTAAAAAGTTTAAAACTCGCGCTCACAGGTAGGTGATCACTCACCTCTGGGCGCGAGGGATGAACGATCTGAGTCTTCAACAAATTCCACTGTGA
>JAJTIF010000280.1 GCA_021299675.1 Pseudomonadota bacterium
GAATGAATTTGAAAAACTGGCGTTAAGTATGCCGGAGAATCCGGAGACCCTTGATTGCTACGAGCCCATTTGGAATTTTCGGTTTAAACTTTTTTTGGAATAATTTATGAAAGACGTTTTTTCTACCTGGCCCATTGCTCTTCGCTACATCTTCAAAGATCCCATTAACTTCATCCTCTTTCTCATTCCGGCTTTACTCTCGATTTTGGTCTACATCATTTTGGGGTACTATTTTCTGACGAGCTCACTCGATTGGGCCCAGGCCCTGATTTTTAAATACGTGGTCTCAAAAAATAATGGAATGATCCTGTATTATGTCATCACAGGGCTTCTGATGTTCCTGTTCTATCTCCTCGTTTCCTGGACTTTCATCCTTCTCATCGGGCTTATCTCGGCGCCCTTCAACGATGTGATTAGCCGACGGATTGAGCAGAAAATGCGTGGGACTCCAGTCAGTGGAGATCGGTCCAAGAATCTTAAAGCCGTTTTCTCGGGATTATTGAAGACCCTGGTGAATGAGCTAAAAAAAGTCCTCGTGATTTTGATCATCACAGTCGTAGCTACAGTCCTCAACTTTATTCCGATCCTCTACCCGGTAGTCCTTATTTTATTGGCACTTCTCATGAGCTCCCAGTACCTCGACTACACATGGTCGCGCCATGACATGCCCGCGGGGCAGTGTTTTAAAGATCTTTTGAAATTTGCACCGAGCTACGCTCTTAGTGGTATGATGTTCTTGGTCCTTATTGCAGTCCCTTTTATCAACGCCCTTGTGCCAGCGATTGCCACAAGTTACTACACGGTTTTATGGAACAAGCGCCAAGCAAAACTGATAAGCGCCTAATCATCGTCATCAAAATGCCCGATCCTCTCCTGGAGAGGATCATGGCATTCCCGGCTGTGCACCTTATTCGAGAAGCTTATCCCGATGCCAATCTGCACTTCATCTCCTCAGAGCATAAGATTGAACTACTCTACTCCTTGCCCTTCGAAGGGTACTGGCATCCTTGGAAGAACGAAGAAATTAAATCAGTTCTGGATGTCCATCGATTCGTTACCTTCCTGACGATTGGTGAAGTAGATATTTTTATTTCATTTGGTTCTAGCCTCAATGAGCTGAGCATCGGAAAGCTGCTTGGTGCAAAAAAAAGAATCGGATTCTCTGAGGGGTGGAAGAGCTGGTTTCTCACTCTAGCGGTCAAAAAGCCAACGAATCTGCATTTAAGCGAAGACTACCTGTACCTGTTCAAGGAATTCACAAATAGAAGAATTCCTGAGACTTTCAAGGTTAAGTCTCGTGAGATGTTGCCTTTCTTTCAGGACGATCGGGCGTACCTCGCGGTTGATCTCTGGCCTTTCCCACCCGGCAAGATGGATGATTTCTGGATTGAATTTTTTAATCTCTTTAGTGAGAAAAAATTTGTGCTCTTCTTCTCTGACGATGAGAGCAAAGCCGCACTTCTGATTGAGCGCTTCGTGCAAAAACTAAGCGATAAGAATAGTTACGAAGTATTTCTAAAACCGAACCTCATTGAGATGGGAAAGATGCTCGCCCAGGCCAAGGGCGTTGTCAGCCGCAATCCTTTCATCAATAGCTACGCAACCTATTTGGGTACCGATGCTCTCTGTATCTATGAGAGTGGTGAACCTCGCCTGGATGCGCCGATACCGTTCTTTTCAAATTGGCAGCTAATGGACTTGAGAGATAACACTCTTCCGAAGCAGACAACACTAGGACAGACGATGCAGGTCAAGCCAAAGCCGGTGATTGACCCATTCTCTCTTTATCAGCAAGTCCTGCAGATGTTTTATTTCTGAATAGATCGCACACGATGAAAAATGATGTTGGCATTTTTCTGTGAGTCTTGAGTGACCACAAAGTAGCCAACATTTGTGTAGTGGTAACAAGTCACGAGATCTGGGTAGTAGGGATCAAGTTCAAAGCAAGCGCCATTGGTATACTGTTCAATCTCATCATCACGGCAGAGAAGTTTTTCAAAAAGTAAGGAATTGATCGCACGGCGTGCGGCCTCATAAACCAGTGTGGGTTCTGTTCCCGGCCGCCATTCTCCTGAGCTCAGCTGATGCGGGGCCGAGAAGCGAGGCAGTGGGAGCAGCTTATCCAAACAACGGAGTTGGGCCCAAGCACTGGAGGAGACGAGACAGAAGAGTGCGATAAGAAGTGTTTTCATATATTGATTTTATGCAAGCTTCGTCAATATAGCTACCGGCGAGGGGGAGGCAAAATCCTCCCCCGACAGTGGTTAAAGAAACTGACCTAAAATAGTCTGAAGTGATTGAAGCTTTTCTTGGAACTGACGGGCCTTCTCTCGGACATCTTGCACAACATCTTCAGGAGCATTGCTCATAAAGGTTGAGTTGCTTAGTTTGGATTCGATGCGTTGGTAGTCACCCTGAGTTTTCTCAATGTCTTTTTTCACCCGATTGATCTGCTCACCAAGATCCACAAGGCCTTCGAGGGGAATCCAGATTTCAGTATGAGTCGTAGCGCTGGAGATAGACTTCTTTGGTCGCTCGTCATTTTTCGGACGAATGGTTCCGGATTTAACCGCCGCAAGATCGGAGAGAAAGAAGCGCGAATCAAAGAGGAATTTGGCGAATTTTCTATCGTCCGTGAAGAGTCGCACGTCGACTTCGTCCTTCGGCTTGATGTTCACTGACTGACGTAAGTTACGAATGGTGGTGACCACTTCCACAAAACGGTTCATGAGGTCGGCGACCTTGTCGTCTTGCAGCTTTGGATCAAACTCCACATAGCTCTCTGCCGCCAGTAGATTTTTGCTCCCAAGGTGTGACCAAAGTTCTTCCGTGATGTAGGGAGCTACAGGGTGGAGAAGCTTCATTATCTGACGGAGTGAGTATTTAAGAACCGTTGCCCGTTGCTTCTTCGCGGCTTCATCAGTGCCGTTGAGAATATTCTTGGAGAGCTCGATATACCATGAACAAAACTTCTCATAGACGAACTGATAGATCGCTGAACAGGCATCGTCGAAGCGGTACTCATCCATCGAATCATTCATGGTTTTCGCGACCGTGTTGAGCTCCGCGAGAATCC
>JAJTIF010000149.1 GCA_021299675.1 Pseudomonadota bacterium
ATTGCCTATTAGGAATAAGTTGCCTGCATTGGGGGGCCTATATGCGGGGGCCTTAAACCAGACATATACTTGTTGTTGAAGCCATTCTCGGTACTCGTCTTCAAAACGTTTTGTGATACGGAACACATCTTCGGTCGCCGTGTCGTGCGTCAACCACCCATAGCTACAAGCACAATCGCAAATATTGAACCAATCGCCAACGGTGTTCACGGCCTCCAAGCTATGCAATTTTCTGGAACTTACCGCCTTCCGAAGACAGAAAAGTGTTTGCCGCTCACCAGTTTCTACTTCACAAACACCATAGAGTTTTTCCATCAAACTGAGAGGGTCATTCTTGGAACAAGTAAAGAAGATACACTGACCAAAGCACCATGTCGGGTTCACGGTAGGCTGGAGAGTCAAGACCTTTGATGGGCAACAATTTCACCAATGGTCTAGTTCTTGGGGCCTTAGAGACAATCAACCTTTTTAGAATGCCGTTCTGATTCCTTTGAGTATTTCGGGTATACGCGCGAGGACGGGCAGTGGACATGTCGGATTTTTTTTTGAAAAAAGGGCACATAAAATTAAACCTGGAACTAACTAGGTAGGGGGTGTTACTGGAACCAAGCTTTTATTTGTTTGGTTGTTTCGTTATCTTTTTCAAAGTGCTCAAGCACCCATTGCAACTTCGCAGAATCATCCAACGCAGTAAAAAGCTTCATGTGATGGTGCTTGTGGCTTTCAAGCAAAAAGTCCCTCCTATTTGATCAGAAAGAAAATAAACATTACAAACCGGCTTGTCCGTGCTGCAAAAATATGCTTCAAGCTTGCTAATACAGTCTCCAAGATGGTATTGGAGAACAATCGGAGAGAGTGATTTTCCAAAATAAATGTTTTTGTATGATGGGCAAATATGTGTGGGTAGTTTGTTTGCTTTCCCCGTTGAAATTGCTTCTCGAACTCCGTACACAAGGCTTCGATGTTTTCAAGCAGCCAAATCCAATCGTCAGTGGGATTGTTTGGGTCGTAATCGGTGGTGTACAATATAACAAAAATTCGACGAAGTTGATGAATGAGCTCATTAGTATGCTGTTAAGATCAATCAAAGCTTTTTGAACTGTTACCTCAATCCCTAACAATTTAGACAATAAGGGCCACCGTTGCCACACTTGAATAACCTCACAGGCTTTCATATACCATTTACCTTTTTTGGGGGCCACAACAAAGTTGATATAGCCCTCCTTGAGTAGCTCGTCGAAAAAAGCATTCACGTGCAAGGCGATGTTAGGGCGAGCATCTTTTAACAAGCAAATCTAAACAATGTTACGGTCACTACCTCTCTCTTTCATTTGTCTTGATCCTCTGTCCTTTGTCTTTCACTATCTCTCTCCTCCATCACTTCTGTACTCCTTGCCCCCCCCCCCGACCTCCGATTTGGTGTCCTTCTCAGCACTACCCCCCTTGGTTGACGTACACGTTGCCAAATTGTTTTGTTGATAGGGCGCTGAAAGGCCATCAAGCCATGCGTTACACAATGCCCGCAATCTTGGGCAACATCGATGTGAGTGAACAAAGGAGCCTTAGCAATACCAAAAGATCCCTGTTGAATCAGTACAAACAAAGTAACAAATTACCAGAATTTCTGGGGAAAATATTGACAGACGGGATCTAAGATCGACCTTGCTATCACGGGCTGAAAGGCACTTAAAGCAAAAAAAATCGCATCCTGAAGCTAATAGCCCTAAAAAAACGCGGAATAAAGCTTCATCGGCACTAAATTTGAGGTTCATCCCACATATTCCACCATCGGGGGTTTCCCAAAGGCCTAATGAACGTAAGTTCAAGCAAGATAGGAAACTTACGGTCAATCAAGATTTGTTGGAGAAACTCCCAGTTGCCGTCAACAAGGTCCTTACCCAAAGCCAGCCCGAGATTTTCTTGCTCTTTGTCATTTCCATACAACATCCCAATCAGGAATTGAAATCGAACACGATTACACAACTCACCCAAATCTTTCAAGGTGATGGCTTCAATTAAACATTGTTCGCCTCCAATTGGAGCTGCATCTGCACGAAGGATGGGTACAAGGTTGCTGGGATCCTTAATAAGTGCGGCCAGTGTTGGCACAGTGTAAAATAACCGTAAGACACTCCGGACATCCCAATGGTATCCTACAATTACTACAAAGGATTACTTTCAGGCAACAGAAAAGACAATACCTCCTCCTTGTAGTATAGGTCGAAAATCTTCAGGCCTGCAGTACTTCTCATACAAGGCAACATATTGTTTGCTTAGTTTTTGTGTTGCTGGGAAAAGCGAGAGGAGTGTTTTGGCCACTGTAGACGAGCCATGAGACCAACATAAACATGACCGAAAGATGTCATACTGGGAGAAGGCAAGTTGAGATTGGGCCAAGGCAAACAAAGTATTAGACCGGGAAAAGGCCTTCAATTCTGGTAGTGTCAAGAACAGTCCCAAAAGCTCGTACCATTCTGCCACTCGTTCTTAAAATGTTTCACAATCTTGCCGTTCTTGTGGGCAAGCACTAGTCCTATCAGATCTTCTGTACTGAGGCTGCGAGCAACTTGATTATACCACTCTTGCTTGTCCGTGTAATAACAGGTGCCTGTGATTTTACCACACGCAGTTTTGATGTGCTGTCCTGCTTACTTGAGCTTGTGACTTGTAACACTTACCTTGTTGCTTTGGCACCCAACCCTCACAATAATACGGTATTTGATGTTTGAGAATGTATGAGAGGTCATTGTACTCTTGCTCATAGTTCGTCATTACGGAATACTTTTTGAGAGGAGCACGTGTGCAGTGTTTCAATGAATGGGCTGTAGAGAAATTTCACCCTCTTACAGTGTTTGCACTGGCTTGCAAACTCGAGCACCAAACATAACCGCTCCTCACAGTACTGTGAGTGACGGTTACACATGCTGGGAAAAAAAACTTCATGGTTGGCCAAAACTCTCTGGTGCTGGATCCCCACGTTTTCTTCAATTTCGAATACTTTTTGTGCTCACGCGTAATTCGTCAAGAATGGGGGAACATGGCCAAGGTTCCCACTGTCAAAGTTCGCTAATCGGTTTGTTGTGAAGCTAGAAGCATATTATCTTGGCGCCTTTCAGTGTTTATTCTTGACGAATGAGGGGATATTTTTGGAAACCCACTGTTGAATGTTTGGTGCACCACAGCCGCCAAGCCGTGAACAAAAGGAAGGACCCCTCCTCTCTATCCAAGATCAACTACCTTCGTGTGCACCACTTAGTGCACTGCGGTCCCAAAGCAAAGAACAAAGACCCATTTCCATCAAAGCAGATCAACAACCTTCTTGTGCGTACAAGCCATCTGCTGTCACTATCTTAACAGTGCAGGGTAGCCCGTATGAGGTGTACTTCAGCTCGTACATTGTGAAACAAATGGACAAGGCCACTTATCCCAACAGTGAAATTGTCGTTAGAGTAGGCTGCCCTTTTGAGTATTTTGAGTATCTCACAGCCCAGTCCACTCGGAACTGTTGGTCAACTGTTACAGCCCAGTTCGTGTGATATACAATCATAACCAACAAGTGCTGGCCTTATCTTTTTTCCACGAGCCGGTCAATTCAGATGAAAACTGGTATCCCAACACTCGAGTTGAGGAACCAAAAGCCTACTCCAGGAGCGAACACTGGAGGGATGCTTCCTTGTACCCACAACAAGATGGCTTTCAGTTTGTGTGGCATCCACCCAACGAGGATACAGCGAGCCTCATGGAGATGTAATAAATCCTTTATTTCCCTTTACTCTCGAAAAT
>JAJTIF010000154.1 GCA_021299675.1 Pseudomonadota bacterium
CACCACGGCGCCGAGGCCTCCTTGGATGATCACTAAAAACAGAATCCCTCCGCAGAACCAGGGCAGGTTGGGTTCTTGTTCAGATTGTTTAAAGCTCTTCACGAAGGTCACAAGGATAAGAAAACCGAGAAAGGCTCCGAGGAGGCGGTTCACGTATTCTGTCCAAGTTTTAAAAGCGTCGAAGTCAGCGATCTCTTTGCCAGCAATGGTGTAAACTTCTTTGTAGTTAGTGGGGAGTTCGGAGACGTCGATGGGGGGGATCCATTGTCCAAAGCAGCGAGGCCAGTCAGGGCAACCTAGACCCGAGCCCGTACCGCGCACCACTGCGCCCGCGAGGATCACGAGGTAAGTGACAAAAAGAGTGAAGCCCACGAGACGTCTAAAATCTTGCATTTCTATTCCTTAATGAAGCCGATAGGTTTATTTTAGTAGAAGATGAACGGAGTTCCAAGCATGCAATCAGTTGATAATTTTTTATTGGCCCTGGGATTAAACGTCGATAGTGCGGTCTTGGGGATGAGTTTGGCCCTGGTGGCGAAGCAGGCTGATAAAAGATTTGCTTTTAAGTGGTCACTCTATTTTGGTGGCTTTCAAGGGTTGATGTTTTTCTTGGGCTACTTTGGATTCTCCCTCCTCAGTTTTCTTCATCCTTATTCACATTTCATGGCAGGCTCGGTGTTTTTGGTCTTGGGTCTTAAACTCCTGGTACCCGCCTACTATGGGAAAGAAGAGTCGGTGAGTGTGCCTGGGTCTTTTTTAAGCAGTGTGTTCTTTAGTGCGAGCATTAGTGTGGATGCCTTTTTCTCTTCTGTCGCTGGCCTCAAGCATGACCTCATAAGTGTGCTCTCTTTGGCTTGGTTGATCGCCCTGGTCGGATTTGTGCTCACTTTTATCAGTATCCATTTTGCTGGCCGCATTAAGCCAGGTGAACGTCGGGCTTCCATGGTGCTGGGGGGATTTCTATTGATTTTCCTCGGCGTCAAATCTTTCCTTTGATAGCATTAAAACCATGAAAATCCCTTGGAAACAATTCGCTGAAGCCCATGAGCTTCTCTCGACTGTCATTGCACCCACACCCCTCATCTATAACGAGTGGCTCTCCACCCAGTACGATTGTGAAGTCTATCTCAAGCTTGAAAACATGCTGCCCATCGGATCATTTAAGATGCGGGGAGCGACGAATAAGATTGCTCGACTCACCGAGCTTGAACGCAAGCAAGGCGTGCTGGCCGTGAGCGCCGGCAATCATGCCCAGGGTGTGGCCTGGGCGGCGAGAAAATTTAAAGTCGATGCCACCATCATCATGCCCGAAGGTTCACCGCTGACTAAAATTCGCAACACGGAAAAGCTTGGGGCGAAAGTGATTCTGCACGGAGCAAGCATCGAAGATGGCTTCAAGTACGCTGAAGAGCTGATGAAAAAAAAACCGATGGTCTTCGTGCATCCCTATAAAGATCCGCTCGTGATCGCCGGTCAAGGCACCGTGGGCTTCGAGCTCGCAGACCAGTTACCAGACATGGATTTTGTATTCAGCTCCATCGGTGGGGGAGGCTTGGTTGGGGGCATGGGCACTGTACTCAAGAAACTCTGTCCGAAGGTGAAGTTGATTGCAGGCCAGGCGGCGGGTTGTCGCGCGATGGTGGATTCACTCAAGGCCGGAAAGGTGATAAAAGCGAAAGAAGCCACGACTTTTGCAGATGGGATTCGAGTCAAAGTCGCCCATCCGGAGATGCTCGCTATTTTATCAAAAGTAGTGGATGAGTCGCATGCGGTGGAAGACGAGAAAACAGCTTTCGCGGTGCTAAGGCTTTTGGAGCGCGCGCGAGTGCTGGCGGAAGGAGCAGGGGCGCTGCCACTGGCCCTGTTAAATGAACTCTTTGAAAAAAATCCTAAGCGCTTTAAGGGCAAAAAAATTGTCATCGTCGTGTGCGGTGGGAATATTGATGTGAATCTTCTCGAGCGAATCATCGATCGCGGCTTGGTGGAAGGGCATCGGAAGGTGCGCATCTCGGTGCCGATTGCCGATCGTCCAGGAACTCTCAACGCTCTCACGGGAATCATCAAAGAGACCGGGGCTAACATCTTACAAGTGGTGCACGATCGCGATTCTCAGGGCACGGGCCTCACGGGAGCCAACGTGCTCTTTACGCTCGAGACAAAAGGGACTCAGGAGTTGAGCGAACTTTTGAGCCGGATGAAAAAAGACTTCCCGCTCGCGCAGGTGCTGCGCTGAGCGGGGAGTATGCTAAGATTTTTTCTTGGCGCAAGATTCTGAATTACAATCACCTTTCTTCTCATCGCAGCAGCTCACCTTTTTATCACACGAGCCTGAGTCGCAGCACTTGCTGCCCTTCATGGAAGCGCAGCTGACAGAGAGTAGGGCCGTAACAAACAACATTGAGACTAGTTTCATAATATCTCCTTATGGTATGAACTCTTTGATATTTTAATCGGACAATGGGCAGAATCCTAGAGATGAAATTTTTCTTGTGGCTAAAAAATAAGTTTAAACCCGCTCCCAAAAGTGTTTACCAGCTCCTGGGAGGGGAAAAGGTCGTGCGCGCC
>JAJTIF010000018.1 GCA_021299675.1 Pseudomonadota bacterium
AAACCAAGCTGGCACTGGCGCAAGTGGGCATCATCGCAACCCCTCAAGCCCAACGCCCTACGGGCGCCCAAGTCGCCCAAGCCGCTGCTGAAGTTGAGCGCTTTAACCCGAATTTCACAAGTGCTGCGAACGCTACCCTTCCCCGCTCGCGCTCACAAGTAGGTGCAGCTGCCGTGGTGCAAGCGGATAACACCCGCGTGGACAATCGTTCGAATTTGCCTGTTACCCCTCAGCGCTCCGCCTACTCCGCTCAGCTAGCTGAAGTCATGAGCCAAAAGCAGCGCATGTTTGAGGAATCCAATCAAACCTATCGCGGTGTGATCGATGAGCTCATGAAGCGTCGGATGGATAACCCAAGCCGACAAGAAGTGACCGAAGCTGTGACTGAAGAGTTTCGTCGCAACTCGAAGCCCTTTGATCCGCGCTCGCGCGAAGGCCAGAGCTTCATCAACAACATCGTCAACAATTACCCCCGTGCTGTAGCTCAGAACAATCCTCAAGCGATCACGCGTCCCTTCGAGCAAGAGCGTGTGGCCCAGGCCTTTGAGGAAGCCGTCACGGCAACAAATAGTTCTCCGGTTGCCACTGCTGGACGCTCGATCGCGGGCAGTGACGTCAACTCGATTGCGGCCTCGGCTCGTCTAAGCTCTGCGCCCAGCTCTAACGGCGTGGCGAAAGTTGTGGTGACGGATCCGAAACTCAACCTCGCGGACCCGGCCCTGCCGCAGCTTTTGCAATCGGTGCTGACGCTTAATGAGAACGGCGAAGTCCTGCAGTCAATGCTGGATCAGCGCAAAGATTTTATTTTAAAACTCAATAGCACAGAAGTGATGATGGATTTTGACCCCGAGGCGCAGAACTATCGCATCCGTCCCTTGGGTAATGTGCCCACTGAAGTGATTGCGAGCCTGAATCGGTTTGTGAATGATTACTCGCTCATCGCTCGCGTGCGTGGCAGCCGTCACACCACGCTCAATGCCCTGGTGCAGGAGCTGCAGCAGTCACAGTCCTCACTTTAAAAGTTTTAACTTTTCTTCTCGCTTGAGGCCCTTGATCTGGGCCTCAAGTTTCGAGGCACTGGATCGGTCTTTGCACTTCTTTTTAAATCTAAAATCGACTGCTCTATCTGACGAAAAAAACTTCGCTCCACCCTTGAGCTCCCCTTTATGCTGCCGCAGACGACGTTCAAGGTCAGTGGTGATACCGGTATAGAGTTTTCCTTTCTCCGTTTCCACCATATACACCCACCAAATGGGGGCTTTTTTCTTTTTTTTAAGGGTTTTCAAGTTTGCGCTGACCATAGGATGATTGTGACAAATCATATCCAGGGAGTCCAAATGAGTTTTCTCCAAGAGTTTAAAACCTTCGCCATGCGCGGAAACGTGATTGATCTCGCCTTGGGTGTGGTCATCGGCGGCGCCTTCGGCAAGATCGTTTCAAGTCTCGTCGCCAATATCATCACCCCTGTCATTGGTGTGCTCGTGGGCGGAGTCGATTTTAAAAACCTGAAGCTTGTACTCAAGGACGGTGAGACTCCTGTGACGCTGGACTACGGAATCTTCCTGCAGAATATTTTTGATTTTCTCATCGTGGCCTTTGCGATTTTTCTCTTCATCAAGGCGCTTAACAAGTTTCAGAAAAAAGAAGACGCTAAACCAGAAGCACCGGCGCCCACACCGGCAGACATCGTGCTCCTCACAGAAATCCGAGATCTGCTTAAGAAATAATCCCCCCTGCTCCAAAGTGCTCCAGATGGAGCACTTTGCTCCTTCCCCGGATTGAATCTCAGGGTCTTCTTCACGATCATCTCCTTAGGACCTCAACCCCCAAAGGAGACTGACATGAAAGCAATTGCAAAACTTCTCGCCCTGACTCTTCTCACCCTTCTAGCCTCGGCGTGCACGGACGTCGATCCGACCCAGACGAGCCCCGCGGAACCTCAGCAAGTCAATTTGGTAAGAAAAAAACAGCGAGTGCTCCGCTACGACTGTGAAGACCGGCTCACCTCAGATCGCATCGAAACAATCAATTCCATTCAGAAAACTCTTCTGGTTAAAGCTCCAAAAACGGAGAACCTTTGGTATTTCTCGGCCATCAATCGCAACAACCAGAGCCGCACCGGCGGATTGATCAATGACTCTGGAAAACTCACTCTAAACATCTCTCCTACCGTCTTTCATATGCGTGTCCAGCCGGGACTCAACCACATCGACTACACTTTCGAGTACTGTGCGGACTCCATCACAGATTCAGGAGAGCTAGGACAAGCCTCAGGCTGTTCACAGCCTATAGAGGAGCAGCGCGGCGAAATCTTCGTGTTTGTGAACTACTCCGAAGAAACTCTCCCTGGGGAGCTGGTGATCAAACCAAGTCTTGAGAGCTGCAGAACGAATGAGCAATAAAGTCAGACATTGTTATTTGGAACAGTCTGCTCCAAAGACTAGGATGGAGGCTTATGGATACGAGCCATTCGATCATTGAAGTCATTCGCCTGGAGTACCAGCATCGCAAGGCGCGCAACCCCCACTATTCGTTGCGCTCCTTCGCGGCGCAACTCGGCATGGGCTCTGGTGCGCTCAGTGAGATCATCAACGGCAAACGAAACCTCAGTGTCACACGCGCCAAGCTCCTGTGTGAGAAACTGAACCTGAGTGAGAAAGAACAGCAGGAGATCCTGAGAAGCGTCAAGGATACCAACCAGTCTCAGCGAGAAGATAACGAACTCAAGCCGACTCTGCTGCAGCAGAAACTCTATGAGGTCATCTCCTCACCACTTTGCATCTCCATCCTCGCTCTGGCCGACCTCGACGACTTCGAGCTCTCCACGAGCTACATCACTCACAAGCTCGGTGTGAAGCCTGAAAAAGTCACCCAGGCACTGACCTTGATGCGAAAGACTGGCCTCATCGAAGAAGATAAAATCGTCGATGATTTCTTCGTCTCCACCGATGGAATCCCCTCGCGGATGATCAAGAACTTTCACCACGAGATGCTCGAGAACGCCCAGGTGGCCATTGAGGAGCAAGACCTCCACAAAAGAGACATCTCTGGAATCACCTTCGCCTTCGATGCGCAGGACCTGCCGAAGATCAAAAAAGAGATTCAAAGTTTTCAAACAAAACTCCTAAAAAAATACACGAAAGAGAAAAAGGATGCGCTCTACCAGCTAGAAGTGGCCCTCTTCTCATTGCTCAAGGACGAGACATGAAACTCATGCTTCTGATTCTTTTTTCATTATGTTTTTCCCAAAGCGTGATCGCCGGGCCCGTGCGAATTGGCAACGGCGACGACGGCGAAGACCTGCAGAGCTTTGAGCTTCTTTCTGAGGGGCCGATCGTCGAGGCCCGAGCAAAAGCGCTTACACTCGTGCGAGAGTTGGGCGTGAATCGAATTGAGGGTCTAGGCAACCTCATCCCAGAGCTTGAGTACACCAAACTCTACATGACGAAAAAAGGTCTCACCACGCGCGAGCTCCTGGAGCTCGGGGCTTTCAAAGATGATGCCTCGGGACTTATTTATGCTCGCACCATGCCGGAGCCCTACGCGCCAACGCGCTTCTTTCCCGCATCCCAAAACCTAAACGAAACTCAACTAATCGCACTTCACATCCACGAAGCCCTTCACCGCGCCCTACCTGGACAACTGCGAGAGCGCGAGGACGTGGCTTCGGAGATCACCCAGGCCATTACGGCACCTGAGACCAGCCTTGATCGCGTCAGTCGCGTCGTCAGAAGCTACGCTGCTCCCACACAGAGTCCGCTACTGATGTCCCAAGCCCCGGCGGTTGTCGTTCCTAAAAAATCACGACTTCACAATCCCTCGCGCCTAGGAATGGAGTATCGCCGCTTTAGTGTGGAGGAGACGAATAAACTTAACTCTCTCGACATTCAAGGTCTCTACGTTCTATCGAGTCATCTCTATCCTTTTGGCGTCAACGATAAGGCGATCGGAGTCGGTTTTGATCTCTCGATGGTCGAGACAAAGAATGATCGCTTTATGGGACCTCTCTCTCTTTCTGGTCGCTACCAAGTTTGGACTCAGAGAGATTTTGATCTGGAGCTCTTTGGGGAGTTCAACATGAACACTCTTTCTCGAGATGAGCTCAAGAACTCGAACCTCGGACGGGATACCACCAGATTTGGATTAACCCTCGCTACAAGACGCGACTGGTTTTTTGTTGAAAATGACTTCTCCTACACGGCAGGCTCCGAGAGCGAGGAAGAACTTGGGAACATTAAGTACGACTACGAGTTCGGAGAAATCCTCGGGATCAATCTGCGCACCGGATTTCACTATAAGAGTGTCATGATCGGAGGCTTCGGAGAAGTGCTCCTTTCAGACAACTTCAAGATCAAGTCATCGGACTTCGTCGAGGAAACAGGTCGCAATCGAGTGATCTCCTGGGGGCCTTTCATCGAATACCGTCGCTCCAACTTCTCCCTTGCGCTTAAAGGCAGATTCCTCTTGGACTCTTCTATCGGCGAAGACTACGACTTCCTTGCAAACCTCATGGGCTACGGGGTAGGCCGAGGAAGTATTCAAACACAAATTAATGCATTTTTTTAGGAATCCTATGAATCGACTCATCTTTTTACTCTTGATCCTCTCCTCCTGTGGTGAACCGCTTCCAGGAGACCCCTTCGTTGAAAAACAATTTTTCGCCAACGAACTCAAACTCATCTCCTCCGACATCAATGACCCTCGGGACTCGAGCACCTTCAAGCAAAGCGAATACACACTCTCCGCCAACCGCCGCCTTTTGGTGCGCCTCGAATCAATGCAATCGCGCACAGGCAACACTGTAATCTCTCGGACAAAAAGAATGTACATGACGGTGAGTAGCGCGGCTCTGCTCAGTCGCTCTGCCGAGCTCTCGGCGAGCATCAAGATTTGTCCCATGAAGACCAACTGGATGTTGCTTGCGACCTGGTCGAGGCCTCACCCTTTCCCGACCAACTCCAGTCGCTGGAGTCGCAGCGGCGGGGACTTCGAGGAGCAAGAATGCTTTTCCCCAGACCCGAGCTACCCGAACGCTCAGGCAGACACGCTGTACTTTGATATCTCCGATTGGTTTGTATACCAGCTTCAGTCCCGGTCAATAAACTATGGTCTGATTGTGACTTCGACCAGTGAAGTGACGATCTACGGAGACGAGAATCTCTCCAAGGGACCAAAGTTCATCTGGACTGAGTTCTAGTTAGTCGGCGCTCAGCCCACCACTTCCGTTTGCACAGCGGTGGGTGCATGCAGAACTTTGTGAATCGGACACTTGTTGGCGATCTCGGTGAGCTTGTCCCGCTGTTCACCGTTAAGATGCGGGTCAAAGGCGAGCGTGCGACCGATGACCACTTCTTTGCCTTCTGAAATAAACTTCACCCCGACTTTGGTAGTGCCTATGTCCCAGCCTTTGCGTTTGGCGTACATCTGCATGGTTTGCAGCGTGCAGCCCACCAAGGCGGCTTCGAGAAGCTCATGGGGGTTCATGCCTTTGTCATCGCCTCCTAACTCTTTTGAAAGATCCGCATCGACGAGATGGCGGGAGTCAGAGAGGCGGGCATGGAATTTTTCTTCTAAATGACCGTGAACCATTGGAGGCCTTTTGGATAAACTTTGATTATGCTTGAATGATGAAAGCATTCGAAAAAGAGTACTGGCAAACAAATTATTCTGACTTAAAGACAATTGATGGCATCGGTAACGTGAAAGATCATTCTCGCTACGTCGCTGCCTACTTCAATCTCGAAGGATTCGAGGTGGAGTCCCTGATCGACCTAGGCTTTGGCATGGGGCGACTGCTCAAGGAATTTAACCGAGTCCTAAAACCGCGCCGGGTGGCGGGGATCGAGCCCTCAGAATTTATTTTCAAAAAGATGAAGCTGCCAGGGGCCAAGCTCAAACAGATGGATCTTTTGAGTTGGGCCCAAGACCCTAAGGAGAAATGGGTCTATGATCTCGCTATCCTGAACTCTGTCCTGCAGTACATTCCCGATAAAGATCTCAAAGTAATTCTTCCGGTCCTCGCCCGTCGCACTCGCTATCTCTATCTCACTGTGCCTACTGAAATTGAGTATGAGCGCCAAAAAAGTGAACTCTCCTTTAAAGATGATTGGGCGATGGTGCGCAGCCAGAAGGAATATCTGCAGCTACTGCGTCCTCACTTTACTTTTATTTCTAGCCGCATGCTCGAGAGTAAACATTTTTATACGCCGCAGAGCACCCCTTTCCAGGATCTGCTCTTTCGTTTCTAGGGCCTAACCTACTCTTCACACTTGTTAATCTTTTCATTCTCTACTGCCTTGAGTAAAAACACCCCAATCATTACTTTAAGGAGCTTTTCATGCGTATTTTACTCTTCGGAATCGTGCTTTTTACCAGCTTAAGTGCTCTCGCTTTGCCGGTTTACAACTGTGACCTCACGGTAGTGGCGAAGGGTGACCGCACTCAGTATGTTTGGACAAAAAAACTTCTTCTCTCTCCGGCCTTCACGAACACTCAGGACTTCCATAATACGAAAGTCGAACTCCGGGTGCAGGCCTCAGGCGTTCTTGCTGGCGCGGTTAATGGTCAGCCTAATTTTTTGATTTCTGGGGATGTCTATCAAGGCCAATTCGAATCCGCATTTCATAAAGGTACTGTGAAGTGTGACTCCATGGGCCAGCTGCCTTTTGTTTTTCAGTTCAAGCCCTGGAAGCAGTACTTCACTGTTGATGCCTTCGTGTCGCAAGGCCACATCCAAAACTCGGTTTCACTCTCTCAGATTGACCACAATCTCCTGTGCTTCATGGGAGACGCTGCTCTCGCCTTCAAATTCCTCTCTGAGAACCTAAACGCTCAGGCTCGTTTTGTGGATGAGTATGAAATTGAAATGAGCTGGACCCAGAAAGATTGCGTGCGCTCGATTGGCACTAATCCTGATGATATCGAGTGTGTGGAGTACCAAGACCGCGCTCGCACACGCAAAGTGATGAGCTGCAACGGCAGACCTGATCCGCGCTCATAGGATTACTTTAACGCTCTCGCCTTCAATCTCGACCACTTGACCCGCACGGATTTTACATCTCTTGCGGGTCTCCACCACTCCGTCTACTTTCACCACACCGGTTGCAATAATATGCTTAGCTACGCCACCGTTGGGGGCCATGTCGACGAGCTTCATGAGGTCACACAGATCGATGTGATCTCCGGATAGTTTGAACTCTTTCATTCTTGGCTGCGCTTTTTCATCTCCGCGATGACGTCCTTAAGGAGTTTTTCACACTCGCCCTCGCTCTTGCCTGCTAGCACGTGGCTCTTCTGCAACTCAGGAGCAGAACCTCCGCCGTTTTTATAAGAACTCAAACGGTTATTGAGATTGTTTCTCAGAGTGCGAAGCTTTTTCGGAGTCATTTCAGTCAGATTCATTTTTTTGCCTTCCTGCGGATCGATTTGATCAGCACTGTATCCATCGGAACGTTTTGGTGACTCGCGCGGTTGCCAGTGCGGACTTCTTTTATGCGGTTTACCACATGCATTCCCGATCTGACTTTACCAAAAACAGCATACCCATAACCCGCATCGGTCGTATCCCGGTAGTCGAGGAAGGAGTTATCCACCACATTGATGAAAAACTGGGAAGAGGCTGAGTGTGGATCTGGGGTGCGGGCCATGGCCAAGGTTCCGGTTTCATTTTTTAAACCATTGGTGGCTTCGTTTTTAATGTTCGCACGGGTTTTCTTCTGGTCCATTTTCTCAGTAAACCCCCCGCCTTGAATCATAAAAGTGGAGATCACTCGATGGAAAATCGTATCGTCGTAGAATTTCTCATCTACATACTGAAGAAAGTTTTTGGTACTCACAGGAGCCTTGTCTTCAAAGAGCTCAATCTCCACCGTGCCGTGGCTGGTCTGCATCTCGACCAGGGGATTTTCAGCTTGAACAGAAAGACTGAAAAGAGTTAACAAGATAAAAAAGTATTTCATAATAACCTCTCAATTTTGCTCTATTTTTGCCAATCTTGAAGATTATGTAAAGATTACTCTGAAGGTGTAAAAAAATGGTCATTCTGAGGTATGGTGCGCCCATGATTCAGAGTGAAATGAACCAACTTATTCGCCTTAATTCAAAGCTCTTGGGCAGCCAGGCCCTGGGCCGCTTTCGTGAGCAAAGTGTGTACTGCACGGCTCGCTCTGGCCAGAAGATCACTTTTACGCCCCCTTCAGAGATCGTCGGCACCCTGGCCATGGTACTTGAAGAGTTCAACTCCCTCATCGCCGGCTCTGAAACTGTTGAAGAAATCAGCTTTGCCATGAGTTACTTTTGGATGGGCTTCATCGCCACTCATCCCTTCATGAACGGCAACGGACGCACGGCCAAGGCTTATCTTGAACAAAAGGCCAAGACCCTGGGCCTTGAGATCAATCTCGCTGGCATTGATGGCATCTTGCTCGAGCAGGACCCCCAACAAAACATTCAACTTCTTTATCCGTATTTTTTCCAAAACCTGAAACAACTTTCAACAAGGACAACCCCATGACATTTACACCTGTGACTGCCGCTCTCTTGGCCCTCGCCACCAAATCCCTCCTTGCCCCAGATTATAACGATCACGTTCGCCAAGTGCTGGATAAAAATCCCGCGAAAGCTGATCTCATCCATCACGTGGACCTCCTGGCGGTTGATTATGTGATCCACTATGAGCAGGCCGTGATTTTGGGCACAACTCCTGACTACGAAGAGCAGACCAAGATTCACCACTTCAATGCGATCCTCGCGGGCGCAGAGAAGAGCTGTGAGAACATTGACCTCGCCCACTGTGTGCGCAAGATGATCTGCAAAAAAGAAATCATTCATAATCTCAAACTCAGCATAATGAATTGCGATATCTAAGACTTTTGGGCCATAATTTCTTATGGCCCTTCTTCTCTCTGTTATAATCCAGCTTCTGCACGCGAGCACCAGCTACCTCGAGCTCGCTCAATTCTATGCCCCCATCATTCACCAAGAGCTTGGCACTAACCCCGTCGCCGATGAGTTCACTCGCGTTGATTTTGATGGTGACTGGAATCCGTTTAATAATTGGCAAAACCTCGAAAAGTTCGAGCGCCCCCGTGAGGTCTACTGGGCACTCATCGAGTCCGAAAGGCACTACTTTCTGACCTACGCCTTCTTCTTTCCCCGCGACTATTCCTGGGTATGTTTTTGGGTGCTCTGCCATGAAAATGACTTTGAAGGGCTGCGGGTGGTGGTCAGAAAGCCCGATAAGATCGTGGCCCTAGAAACCTTGGGCCATAACTACCGGACCGAAATCAAAGACCCCAAGCAGATCGAAGTCATGATTGAGTGGGGCGGGCACGGGATCATTCCTCTGAATAAGCAGCGCCCTCATCAAAACAACATCGTCTATCTCCCCTCCCACTACCGCCTTCGATCACTGGATGAGCTGTGGCAGAAGAGAAAAAGTTTTCTCTTTAATGAACGGGGTCACTTCAATGGAGACGATTGGATTATTTTTGGCAAAGGAGCGGCTAAGCCGCCATGGAA
>JAJTIF010000175.1 GCA_021299675.1 Pseudomonadota bacterium
GATCAATGTGTTGTCTGGATAATGCCACAATTTGGGACAGGTTGCAGCTCATGTGGTTGAGCCAGCAGCGGCTGGTGCCATCTTTTTTTATGATCCGCTTAATTACAACACTGTTTTCATCAGCGGGAAAACCGAGATCCTCAAGTTCATCTTTTATGTGCTCACTGGAGAAGGTTAGGACGGCTTCAATGGTAGCGCTTTCGCTGCCATGGCGAACCGATTTCTTGTCCGCGCGCCCCCCGAACACTAGCTCGATCGCATCAAGAATGAGGCTTTTTCCAGATCCTGTTTCACCAACAATGGCATTAAGACCACTTTTAAAATTAATGGAATGGGATTTAAAGGTTGCAAAGTTTTGAAGGCTTAGTGACTCAAGTTTTAATGATGCCATTGGTGTGCTCCTTAGGACCTTTTGCCATGGACGAATTTGTCTTTCAAGGTTTCAAAGAAATTCCTTTCAGGATTTTCTATTAATGAAACTTTTTTCGTCGTTTTGTGATTGATCTTAACGGTGTCATGCTCTTCGATGGAAAAGAATTGTTGCCCGTCGAGTGTGATGCTGACTTTATGGTACGGGGGCTGGACCTTAAGTGTGATTTTCGACTTGAGTGGTATCACCAGTGGTCTAAAGGTAAGTGAGTGGGGGCAAATGGGCGTGATCAGGAGGGCCCCAACTTCGGGATGGACAAGAGGTCCACCCGCGGCAAGGGAGTAAGCGGTAGACCCAACGGTCGAGCTTACAATTAGCCCGTCTGCAGACATGTTGTACACGTGTTCTCCATTAGACTCAACACGCAGTGATATCATTCTCGCAATGTCATTTTTCGCAATGACGATATCATTAAAGAAATAGTCCTTAAAAACAAGCTTACCCTTCCTTATCACTTCGACTAGATAAAGAGGTTGCTTTGTGATCTTGAATTTTTTTGAAAAAATTCTGTCTAGATGATCGTAAAATTCATTTTTATTAAAGGGTGTAATGAAACCAAGCCGGCCAAGATTAATTCCAAGAACGGGTGTTTTAGAATTAATTCTACGACAAAGACCAATGAGGGTGCCATCACCACCAAGTGATATGATTAGATCTAACTTGTTGAAAAACTCGTCATCTTCTACAAGAGTAAACTTAACTTCTTTTCGATTAAAGATTTTTGAAACCGGTTCCTTGTCAGAAGAACGAAATATGACCTCGGCTTTTCTCTTGGATACCCAGGTGCACAGATTGGGTAGGATTCCGTAAAAATCGTTTAAGGCATTAGGCTTTAGTACGATTCCAACTCTTTGAAACGAACTCAATTTATTCCCCTTCAATCACACTGAGGGCTTTATTTAAATCCTCAAACGGCTTGCTAAGTATTTTGCAGCCATATTCTCTCGCTCTCTCTAAAACTTGACTAGAATTGTATGCAGTCATAATCACAAAATCTAATTTAATTTTATCGTCGCCGAGATAAGCTCTTGATTCTTCAATGATATCAAAGCCAGAAATATCCTGAAGCATAAGATCACAAATGACGCGGTCAAAATGAACCGTTTTAAGCAGCCCAATCGCTTCATGCCCTGACTCGACAGTAAGGACTTCGTGGCCCCTTTTGCTGAGCATTTTTTTTAGGGAAAGTGCGATGAGGGTCTCATCCTCAATGATAAGAATTTTTTTCATAAAATCTTTCTTAAACTCAGTTCAAATTGTGTGCCAACTTCCGTGGGAATGTATTTCAAGTCACCACCAAGTTTGATGGCCAGGTCTTTGGACAAAGCCAACCCAAGTCCATGGCCTTTCGTCTTCGTTGTGTAGAAAGGTTTGAAGAGATTATCTTTTATGGTGGCCGGAAGACCTGGACCATTGTCGGCAATGACAACGTTAATGAAAGGTGAGTTGAGTTCGAGAGATATTTTGATAATCGCTTTCTCTTTAAGGTTTTTCATTGCTTGGGCAGAATTCACAATAAGATTAAAAATAATTTGAACCACAGCTACAGGCTTGGCTTCTACTGTTATCGATTGATTAAAATCAATCTTACTTACGTCAACATAAAGTCCTTTGAGTTCAGACTTCGCAAGAGTAATTGATTCTTTGATAATGGCAAGGAGATCAACGTTGGTATCAGTTTGCTCCCCAGAATACAGCTTCGAGAGGTTGTGAATGATGTTTTGAGACCGCTGGATATTACTTAGAACCTGAGTAAATATCAATTTAAAATCCTCATCATCGACACTCGTTAAAACGAGCTCTGCGGAAAGGCGTAATCCGAAGAGAGGATTTGAAAGTTCGTGCCTTAGAGTATTGAAGAGATCACCAAGTAAAAGAACTTTTTGTTTTTGGAAGGCATCAATTTCAAAATCGTCAGCGATCGTTTCTGCCACGTAACCGAGACGATACCCGCGAGGTAGATTGATCCAGCTCATGGAACCGAGGTTGTCTTCTGTGAAAAGTGCATTTGAAAATACATTTCTATCCTGGCTATCTTTAATGACAATTTCAAAGGGTAGGTGCTCAATCAACCAAATCACACTTGAACTTTTGATGTCAGAAAATTCTAGTTCAACAAGTCGCTCGAGCCAGATCTTCATTATTCTTGAGAAAATAGCAAATCGCTTATGGTCGGTGTCGGTGAGTGGTAGGAACTCTTCCCGTGAATTGATCCAGATCACGTTATACTTTTTATATGTAAAGGTATCTGCAACGAAAACACCATTAAGTGGAAGCCATGACCACTTTGCTTCACTGCTGCTAAAGTGCTTATTCTTCGTCTTTTTGAGGGACTGGAATAAAAGATTAAACTCATTGATGGGCACTGGCCTCATTTCGTTAGCGAAAGAAAGTGGTGCAAGTTGCCAGGCATTGGCCTCCCCCTTTGGATGTATCAAGCAAATGGCGGTGCTAAAGCCATGAATAGCTGAAATCTTGATGTATGTTTCAAGGGTCGATTGCAGACTAAAAGAATTAAGAAGTGACTGCCAAAAATTTTTAAAGTCACCAATTTGTAAGAGGTTGTGTTCCTTTAACAAGAGCTCAAGAGATGGCAGTAGATCATCTTCATCAATTGACCTTGGGAGGCTCGTCTCGTTGATTCTGTTAAGGATGATAGATTCTAAGAATCTCAAGTTTGTTTGATTGTATGAGACAGCCGTCACCAGCTTCTTTGCCTCATAAAGCGATACAAGTTCTCCTTGGAGAGATAGTTTCCAGTAACCCTCTTCGCCGGAGCGAGTTAGGCTCAAACGTGTTAGTTGAGAGCAGAGTTCGTCGCTTGCCCAGATTGTTGAGACGCTAGGCTGGAGCGAATGGGAGGTATGATTTGAATTATCCACCTGATAAGAGTATCTCTTAGCTCTAGCCTGATCAAGTCGTGTGTTGCTTTGTGATTCTCGGCTTTAACTGAGCGCGAGATAAGTTTTAAAATACTTAGAAGTTGCAGTTTTATCTCATGGGTATTTGAGCTTATTGATGCACCGTTAGGGTCTTTGGCTAAAAAACGTGCCATAAGGGTCGAAGCAATAATGACCTTGTTGAGTTGCTCAAAAAGAATCGAAAGATTGTCAGGGTCAGTTTTCCCAAGATCAATTATCAGTAAGCTATCTTTGAGACCATCCTGGATTGAGTCAAGGCTATCTGAAATATGGTTCATGTGGTTTACCTTGTGTGGCTTGTTACGATCTGATTTTCTTTTACAATAAAAGACAGTAAGTTCTCGATGCAGCCGATAATTTGATTGATTTCACTAAAAGTAAGAATCATGTTTTTAGCAACTTCATTAAAGTTATCACCTGGAACTTTGGCTTTCAAAAACTGAAAGTAGTGGCGAATCAGGTCTAGCTCGGGATAAACAGCAAGGGATCGATTCGTAAGGTCATCGATTTCTGCAATCTTTCGAACCAGCTCTTCATTGGAGTTTTGTTCAGAGTCAAAGAAGTCTTGAATGAATTTAATCCCAAATGTGTTCAGGTGGGATATTTTGTTTAAGACGCTTACAATTCCCTTGTTCTTTAGGAGTAAAGAGCAGGTCACGCGGGGAATGGGAATGTCGACTTCGCGCAGATCGGTAATAAAATTAAAGGCAACATAGAGCACATGGTCAAAGAGAATGTGATTGTCATCTATCGGCTTTTCCGTAGGTGGAAGAAACAGGTTGCTAAGATACTCGTTCGTTAGGCGAAAGCATTTTTGGATCCTATAGTTATCCAGCTTTGTCATTTGATGGAAGAGGTTGATGTCCATTTTTTGATCTGCTGGAACGTTCCAAGCATGAGTAGACGAGGGCAATTGAGAGAGGTCCCAGGAATCTCTTAGTAGATGAACAGCGATTCCTCCGAAATAAGAAACGAAGGAGGCAAGAGATGTGTTGGTGCCAATATAGGCGTAGACTTTTTCCAAATTAGAGCTTGAGCTATACTCCTCTACCCTCCCAGGAAACGCTCTGTATAAGTCTTGAATTAAAGCGGCTAGGGATTCGTCTTGGTTGCCAAGATCCTGATCAATTAAGATTTTCCCTGATTTATTGATGACCGTGGCCTGTGTTGCATTATAGCGACTAGGGCCACCATCAATGATCCCAGCGAAAACATCTTTTAGTGTGAATGGAGTATATCTCTTTGCACCAAGCATAGCCATATAGAGTTGTGCCCATGAACCCTGAATATGAAAATGAGGATGATTCCTTACACCAGATCGGGCAGGTGCTTCAATTTTTTCAAGCTCCTCAACAATCGCAGGATCTGGAATAAGCTGGATAATTAAATCAAATTCGGAATGAAGTGATTTAAGATCATTAGTGAGTTTCACCCAGGCTGGAGAGCAATGATAGATTAGATCTGATGCCCTAAGGCTTGTGAAGATCGTCAATTCAAGGTTTTCGTAGTTTTTCTTAGCATCAAGAGAAGCCAGTAGAAGCTCTGAAATAGTGCGCTCGTCACTGGTACAAGCGATAAGTAGACGCAGACTCATAGTGTTAATGCCAGATCAGATTTGGGAATATCTATTGAGCAGAGGCGATAGATTCTCTCGTAAAGAGAGTTTAGGTTCCTTAATCTGTTTTTGAGTGTATCAATTCTTGCCGCTTGGTCTGCATCAACTGGAGTGGTTTGAGAGGTATGGATGGCGAGGGTCATGGAAAGAGGACTTAAGCGACGGGAGTGTTTTTTGATTGCTTCTATGGCAACGATCTGACTTTTTTGTCTCTCTGAGAGTATGACTTGAGCCACAAATTCCTTCAGTTCTTCGAGTTGAGCAATCATGAATTCTTGCAAAATCTCTTTGGGGTAGGTCGCTATAAGTTTTTCGAAGGCAAAGGAGGTCTTCGACAAGCCGAGGTAGTCAGCAAAGATTAATCGGGTAAACCACTTATTAATGCTGCCAACTGTAGAGAGACTGATCTTGGCCATGGCTTCCTCTGAATCCAGAGAAGAAATGTTGATCCCTTGCTCCCCGGAACTAATAAGTGTGGCATCAAACATAAGGTCAGAAGCAGCAAGGTTGGAGTTGCTTATAACAGTAAAGTGTTTTGATGCGATCGAGATGATGTTCAGGTCTTCATCCGAGAAAGAAGTCGATTTGTTCTCAATGAGTATCTTTTTTGTACCGCTCAACTGAATATTAAGTTTGTGATCTATTGTTGGAGCAAGTAATGCTTTAAAAGTTTCTGGGTCAAATTGTTTTATGGCTTTTTGCAGCAGCGACCTCGTAACAAGATTATTTCCCCTTTCTAGTTTCATATAAAATCTCAAGAGTCTCAGGCCCGGGTCTTCGCATTGCTCTCCCTCTTTCTGAAGATTAAAACCCATGAAGTTTTCCGCCACAAAAAGAGCTTGAAAGGCTGTGCAAACTTTATTTCCAAATAGATTAAAGCTCCAGGTGAATCCTTCCTGGATGAGATGGGATAATTTTTTGTGGATGATGTTGAGTACCACCTCGTCACCCAGGATCGGCGATTGAGAAATATTTTTGAATGTATCTGTGTTTAAAAATAGTATTTCATCGAAGAAAGCACTTGCGACGTTATGACGTCCTAGGTGGATTGCAGTATGCACGCCAGGATATCTTCTTTTAAAAAGGTTTTGATTGATAGAGTCGGTGAATGTTGAAATTTCTTCTTCGAAGAAGAAGTGAATGTTTTTATTGTTCTGCATGAGCCAGCTCCTGGACGGCAGAAAGCCATTTTAACTTATCGCCTGGGAGGCTGAGTGAGGCTGGATTTTTACATAGTTGGGTATCTGAAACCGCACGTCGGGAAAGAATCTTCCTGTAATATGTCTCATTAAGCTTGTAGAGAACTGGATGCATAACGAGGGTCGGTTTTTTCAATAGAAATTCACAAAATTCTTGATTGAAAAAGATATCTTCTGGGTTGGGATTTGAAAAAACAGATATTTTGGGGTTTAGATGCCTGTAGCTTTGACAGCTTAGGGCAAGATCGCTAATTCCCTCAATCACCGAGATTTGGTAAACCTTGTGCTTCAAATTCAGTAGTCTTTCAATTTCTTCAACGTGGTAACCAAATCCAAGTCCCAGGATTAATACATTTGGATTGGTTGAAAGCTGAGACATGAAATTTGTAGCAAAGACTTCTGCCTCACGAACAGGATTTAGCAGAGAGTGAACTGGCACATCGTTTACGATGGGGACAATATCTTTGGATTTTGTCGTATGAAGCTTGATAGCAAATGACATCAAAAATCCTCTTCCTTAAGGATTGAATATCTAGCTATTTCCTCACGAATATAAGCGGGCTGTCAAATATTAGACCTATTTTACCTGACCAGAATGATAAGCCTTGTGGAGCTCGCTATTTTTGTGAGTGTTTTGAATTTCATCTTTGATTCTCTCTCTAGCTGCGAGGAATTTTTCGAGGAGCATATTATTCAAAACATCTAGTTCTTGCAGACTCTTAAAGTCATCTTGAGAAATGTTATTTTTTTTCATTAGGATATTCATCGCACGGTCACGGTTTTCAACGAGAGCTAAGGCTTCGTCAATTTTATTAGAATCAACCAGGGAAATGGCTGTTTCCGTGAGGCGTTGGATCTTCCAGACAAGCTGGCTTTTATCGATGCTATCCATTCGAAGCTTTGGCGTTGGTGGCTTTAAGGGTCTTGATAGCCTCGGTCCATCCCTCATATAGGGTGCTAAGAACGTTGAGGCAAGCCTCTAGGGGTTGCTTATCAATGTTGATGTTGGCCTGTGTGCTTGAATACATGAGGTAGTCGTAGAGTGATTCCAGTTCTTTCGCAACATCACCCCCCACCTCAAAGTCAAGGCTGTTGGAAAGTTCGACAATTATATCTTGCATCTTTCCGATGTATTCGCCTTTCTTTGCGATGTCTTTGTTGTCGATGGCATCAATGGCTTTTTTGCAGTTTTTAATAGCTGCTTGGTAGAGCATTAGGAGTATCTGCTCGCGACTTGCGGTTTCAACAGAAGTCTTTTTGTATTGTCCCAAACCGTAGCTCATCTCAATTCTCCTTCACCCTAAATATGGGTGCACAATTATCATATCTAAAATCAGCCGCCCCCTGCTAGACCGGCAACCCCTGCCCCTTGACCCTTAATTCTTGAAATAGTCTCTTCGAGTCTGGCAAATCTAGCTTTGAGAATTTCTTCTTTCTGATCAATCATTCTTTGTCTTGTGGCGATCTGCCTATCAATTTGATCAATATTACTTCTAAGTCCTTTGCTTCGAGATGTTAGAGCTCCGTTGGGAACAGCTAATAGTTGTTGAGCCGTTCTGTCGAGAACGTCTATAAAGCCGTCTGTTTTTCCTTGGGTACCATAAACACCATTCAGGATTTGTGAAGCGTTTTTAAAGTCCGCAGCAACGTATGAATCAAACTTTGCTTGGTCAAAGGAGAGGACTCCTTCTCTGCTATAGGTGATGCCTAGGTCTCCGATTCGCTTGGCGCCTTTCTCGGTCATTATGGGAGTAAAGATCGCAGTCCGCAGTCTCGACTCAATCGTTTGTAGCGTGATGTCGCCACCTAATGTCGAGGCGGTGTCGGTTTTTTCATTTAGGGTGTTTTGTTCTTTGATGAACTTCAAAACACCGTTGATATTTTGAACCAGTGACCCAATCTTCACGCCAACGGCTTGTACGTCCTCAGTGATCTCAAAACTTATTTCTTCACCAACCTTGGCTTTTTTTAGATCAATCGTAACGCCGGGGATGAGTTCTGAAACGCGGTTTTGAGGTACCTCGAGTTCAAAGCCGTCGAGTTTTACCTTTGCATTCTTAGCATCTCTCGTTTGTTCAAAGTTAAGATCGACTTCACCATCGACTAGATACAAGTAGGGGAACTCTGCGTTGTTAGCACTACCGGTTTCGCTCATAGAAAGGATGAGCTTGTAGGGAGTGTCTGAGCCTGTTCCATCATTAACCACATTGGCCTTTATCCCGAGCTCCTCCGAGTTCCGGTTAATGAGTTTTGCTAATCCTGTAAGGTTTGCATTCTCTTCATCAATGTAAATTTCCTTCTTATCGCCATTAGGTAATTTGACCCTCATGTAACCAACGCCGAGGTAAGTTTTGTCTTTGTCTTCAACACCATTGGACATAGCGGATGACTTTTGAGCGAGTTCTAGCACTTCTAGAGAGTACTTCCCTGGTTCCGCAATGTTTTTGTCGGCACTAACTTGAATACTATCCGATCCGCCTTGAACCTTAAGTTCGCGCAACGATCTAGCACCCTTGTTTCTTTGAATATCTCCCTTCATGGCTTCGACCAATCCGGTAAGTTGTTTCACGAGAGCTTGTTTGTTTTCTACTTTCGCTTTGCGAGCTTCCATCTGCTGTAATGGAATTTTCTCAGCTGCAACCAACTGTTGAACGATGTCCTTGGGGAGGCCTGAATTAATAGAGCCGAAGGATATCCCCAA
>JAJTIF010000040.1 GCA_021299675.1 Pseudomonadota bacterium
AGTGCAAATATGCGACGAAAAGAAAAATGAAAATGATGTACAGCAGAGCGAAAAGAAAAAGGTAAGCACAAGCAGATGAGTCCACAGTTCATCCCCCTTCCCGCCCTAAGCGAGCTCGAAAGCAACCAGAGCGGTTGGGTGTCGGATTTCAAGAAGAGAGTGAGGACGAGGAGACCGAAGCGGAAGAGCTTCAGGGATCAGGATCCGAGCGACTGAGAGCGGTGAAGACTGTTAAGAAAGTGAACAATCCAGAGGAGAGTTCTGATCCAGTAGCTCGTGAGAAGTCATTGCGTGATAAAAAAATGAAGTCTCTGGATGATCTGCTCCCCGAAGGTAATGCAGATGATCCAGCTGAAGACGTACTTCCTAAAGCTATCGATAAAGTACAGGCCGTTCGTCAGAAAGCTGCTGGGACCAAAACCACATCTGGTGAACCTGAAGCCGCCGAAGCCGAGAAAGTAAGTGGCAAGACAAAAGAAGCTCGAAAACAGCCTAATCTGCAACTAGTCGCCAAGCTCGAGACCCCTGCCCTCACGGAGGACGGAAAGCCAATCATTACCGATTCAGCCAAGGTCAGAGCTTTTGTTCAACGACTAAATCACCAGAACCAAGAGCTGGATGTTCACGTGGATGACTTTTTCGAGAACACCGCGATTTTGAAAATGATGAGTAAAGAACTTTTGGTCAACGAGGTCGTGAGCCTGGTTGTGGTCTTTGAGTACATGAAAAAGAGTAAACGAATCAGCGTGCAAGGTAAGTGCATTGAAGTGAATAAAAATGACGAAGAGACTTATGTGACTCTTGAGCTTAATCCGGAGGATCAGAAAGTTTTTGAGCAATTCATGCGCCTCTACCAGTTGAGACAAGAACACGTGACGGAATTTATGAAAGCGGCGAGAGGATATTAGCGTTGGATAAGAAACTAATTGTTCAAGAATATCTAAAAGAGTATGCCGTCCTTGTGGTCGACAAGAACGGTAGTTCTCGAAATCGCTTGTTAAAAGTGATGGTAGATCTTGGCACCAAGAGAAATATGATCCACACTGCTGGCACCATGTCAGAGGCTCAAGAAATTATTAAAACGCAAAAAATCGGCTTAGTGCTTTCGGACTATGCTGTCGGTGGTGGTTCGGGTTTCGATCTCTTTAAACTTGTCCGATCTACTTTTGGAACCACGAACAAGAACCTCTGTCTGATTCTAGTCACATCGAACATCTCACAAACGGCTGTAGCGAAAGCTGCCGAGGAAGACGTTGATAGCTTTATCATTAAGCCCTATACGCTCCAGTCCATTATGGAAAACCTTGTTTCGACGATTTCAGCTAAGGTCAAACCATCGCCTTACGTCGTGAAGATTGAAGCCGGTAAAGAGCTCTTGGGACGCGGTCAATACCAGCAGGCCATTGATGTTTTTACCTCTGCGATGACCTTGCATTCAAAACCATCGCTGGCACTCTTTTACATGGGGCAAGCGCAGTATCTCTTGTCTGAAGCAGATAAAGCGAAGAAGGATTACAACAAGGGTCTCGAGTTTAATTCGATCCACTTTAAGTGTTTGATCGGTCTCTATGAAATCTTCATGAAAGAAGAAAAGTACGAAGAAGCTTATAGAATCGTTGAGAAGATCGCTAAATACTTCCCGGCCAACCCCGATCGCCTCACCCAGGTTATCCGCTTAACGATTGTGACGAAGCACTACGAAGACATGGAGAACTACTACGACATCTTTACTCAGCTCGATGAACGAAGTAGTGAACTGACGAACTATGTCGGCGCCGGGCTCTTCATCGCAGGAAAATATTTCTTACTCGAAAGTCAAAGCCCACGCGCTATCGGAGTTTTTGATAAAATCGCTGTTTCATGCTCGGAGTTTTCGAAGTTCATCAGGGCGATCGTTACGATTCTTGTAGAACATAACGAATTCGATGAGGCGGAACGTTTCATGGCACGCTTTAGTGCGGGTACCAAAGATGAAGAAGATTACATGGTGAGTGATTTTATTGTGAATTACTCTCGTAAGGATTCTGATCAAGCCCAGGTGGTCAAGAAGGGTCTGGAGCTTTATAATAAAAATATCCGCGATTTTAACTGTCTCAAACTGCTTGTGAACGCCCTCCAGTCCCAGGGCTTTAAAGATAAGCACGAACAGTACAAGCAAGAGCTCACCAAACTCTACCCTGATAAATCAAAATACTTAGCCGTTTCTTGATCCCTTCGCTCAAGATTATTCACTGACATTTCCTCACATATACCTCTTCTTTTTGACGACTCTAATCTGAAGTGACTAACTAATAGAATCTTCTTCAAACCAAGGATGGTTTATGTTGCTCCCTCTCATGCTTTTGCTCCTGTCTCCCGTCGTGTACTCTCACTCGAGTTCCGATAGTCCCTCGCGCATATTGATTCGCATCACTGACTCCCCAGCGGTGAAAAAGTATCTTCGGGCCCATGAGTACGACGTGGCAGGAATTGATTGGCGTCGCGGCGAACTTGAAGTCTTGGCTTCTCCCGAGGAGATAGCAGAATTAAAAAATCAAAACTTCAATGTTGTCTATGAGCTCAGTCAGACACTTCTTCGTAACCCAGATCCTGAATACCTCAATCCTACGAAAGTTGAAGAAGCACTTAAGCGTTTCCACTCAACCTATCCTGACCTTACTCAAATCAAATCCATTGGGAAATCACTCGAGGGGAGAGATATCTGGGCGCTAAAGATCAGCTCCAACCCTCTCATGAGTAAGCCCGCGATCCTCTTCAATTCCATGCACCACGCTCGTGAGATCATGACTCCTGAAGTGGGAATCGATATCATTGAATATCTACTGACACGTTACTCCTCTGATTCCCAGGTTCAAACCTGGCTTAACACCACAGATGTTTGGGTCATTCCCATGTTCAACGTCGATGGTAACAATAGAATGTGGACCAAAGACTCCATGTGGAGAAAGAACACAAGAAATGGTCACGGTGTTGACCTGAATAGAAATTATCCTGGGACCTGGAACACATGTAACGGTTCAAGCGGCATGACCTTCTCTCAAACCTATCGCGGACCTTCGGCGGGCTCAGAGCCGGAGACACAAGTCATGATGAGCTTTGTGAAAGAGATCCGCCCGGTGTTCAACATCTCTTACCACGCCTTTAGTGAGTTGGTACTCTATCCTTTCGGCTGTAAGCCAGGAAAAGCCCAGCAGGTGGTCGAAGCGATTGGTAAAGAGATGGGGCGATTGCTCGATTATAAAGCGGGAACTCCATGGGAGCTCCTCTACAATGCTGACGGGGGAGACATCGATTGGATGTTCCAAGAAATGCAGGTCATTCCCTTCGTGATCGAATTAAACTCTTCTTCACAGGGCGGCTTTCACCCTGACTATAGAGAATGGCGCGACGTAACGGTCGAGAAGAATCGTCTCGGCTGGCAGTACCTTTTGAAGCGTATGCAGGGGCCTGCACTCGTGGGAAAAATTAAATCCACAGATGTCGTAGTTGAAGTTCGAAACGCTAAGAACGAACTCGTGACGGAGTATCGCGTGAATCCAGACGGAAGCTATTTCATCGTCTTGGATCAGGGTCAGTATTCTGTGAAATTTAAAACGAAGGATACTGTGCTTGAGAAAAAAAGCGTGAGCCTTTCGGCTGCAAATCTAACTCTTCAGCATCTCTTTTAATCGATCGAGGTCACTTTCCGTGGCGTTTGTTATCCAGATTTTATCTGGGTAACAAACCCCCGCCACTGCCTCGTCACACAGACTCAAGCATCCCGAACGAGTCACTTTCACCCCTTCAAGTTTTTCTGACTTCACAAACCCTTTGAGCTCTTTGGCAATCAGGTCCGCGCCCTTGGGGCCACAGCCTGAGCCATCACTTCGCGTATTGGTGCAGATGAAGAGATGCTTTTTGAATTCTTTTTTTTCTGTGTTCATTTTAAACTCATGAGTTGTTCCAGCAGGGGTCCCTGGATTGTGATCACGGAAGACTTGGGCAGTCCGGAGCCGAAGGGCCAGTGGCTCGTGGGGTTGGCAATGTCTCGGGTAAGCTCACCTGGATGCTGGACGGAGATAAAGAGAGTCTTAAAGTCTGGAGAAAAGAGGGGACCCGTGAACTCTGCATCTCTGGGAGCAGAGGCCACCTGAATGGCAAGGCCTGCCTGAGGACCAGAGCGCGGAACAACGAAGAGACCATTATTCTTAAATCCCTTGAATGCCCCCTGGTTCATAACCGAGCCACTGATGTCAGTTGTGATCCAAAGATTACCGGCGCGGTCAAAGGCGAGATTATCTGGACAGGCCAGTCCGGCTTCACTTCCGCCACTGAGAAACACCTCATGCTCGAAGCTCTGTGAGAGTGGATCATTATTCGTTTCTTTAAGCTTGAGGATTTTTCCGAAAGGTCTGCCCTCGGTTTTATTATTTGTCAGTGCCACCAGTACAGCGCCGGTGAAGGGATCAACTTCGATATCCTCAGGACGGTCCAGTGGCGTTGCTCCAACGAGCTTAGCCGCTTGTCGAGCGTTGATGAGAAGATCGAGCTCATCTTTGAAAACCTTCTTCAAGCGGGCATCAGCCAGGGTCAATGGAATCCATTTTCCAGTCTCAAGTTGGGCGACATAGAGAGTGCCAGCCGTGAGCGAGCCAGATTGGTGACTGATGAACTTATAAAGATGCTCATTATCAGTATCGTCACCGCTGTAGACGACGGGAATATTATTGGCACTCAGACGCACCGTCGCGCATTCGTGAGCAAAGCGGCCCATGGAGGTGTGCTTTATCGCCGCACCAGTCAGTGGGTTGACTTCCACCACCCATCCGTAATGCTCTGGAGGATAAGAGAAAAATTTATCCCATTGAAGCCATTCTGAGGGGATGTGCTTTTGGGTTTTAAAGTCTGTTTCTCCGAAAAATCCATCGTAGTTTTCTTCACAAGTCAAAACCGTTCCCCAGGGCGTTTTTCCACCGGCGCAATTGGCCAGAGTACCGATGGCCGACTTGGACCCTTTAACAACCTTTCCGCCAGCAAAGGGAATTTTTGTTTGCGCCGTAATGCGACGGTTATAAGTGGAGTTTTTAACAATCTCCCAGTCGCCGCTTTCTTTGGAGATTTCTATCAGGCTTCCACCCACCATGCTCATTTCAAAGAGTACATTGGCTTTAGTGCGCTCGGGTTTTGAAGAGAGCAGCGGATAGATGTATTCGTGATTAACCCAAAGGATCGCTCTCGAGTCAGAGAGAGGAAAGAGTTGTAGGTAATCATTATTGGTGCCGAAGAGGAGATTTTCTCCAATGGCTTCCTGCTCACTGATCAGGCGCCTCCAGTGTAGGCCTTTTGCCGTCAGTAGTTCATCACTATCACTGGGTGATAGCGGCGTTAGTTGAGAACTTGAGTAACTTGTTCCAGCGCAAGAGGTCAGCACACTGGGAGCAAGAGTCGAAATGCCTAGAAGTTTGATAAAATCACGTCTGGTAAAACTCAACATAAAAACCTCGAAAACATGCTATCATCTAATGGATGGACTACAAATTACCTCTTCTCATTTATGATGACCAGTGCCCCCTCTGTGTCCGCTTCAAACAGGGGCTCGAAAGACTCGATCTTAATCATATCATAACGTATGTTCCCCTCAGTTCAGAATCTGTTTTTACTCAATTTACAAAGCTAGACCCACAGGCCTGTAGAACAAAAGTCCACTTTTTACGCACTGATGGTGTCGTCGTGACTGGTCAGGAAGTCGTCGTGGAGGTGATTAAAATCATCCCCGGCGTGGGGAAGCTGGCCTGGCTTTTGGAAACAGAGGTTGGCAAATCAGCTTCGAGCTATTTTCTTGATCACGTCGAAAATCTTCGAAAGAAATTACAAGAAAAAGATAAAAGCTGCGGCACCTGTCGCTAGTACAGGTGCTCGGCGATATCACGGATGGCTGTGGATTTTCCCATGGAGTAGAAGTGCAAGCAGGGAGCTTTCTTCGTGAGGAGTTCTTTGGATTGATTGATGGTCCACTCTACTCCAATCTGGCGTACTTCTTTATCATCTCTCGCCTTGGCGACGGCATCGGCCAGGTCTTCTGGGATATCAATATGGAAGCGACTGGCGAGCATGCTAATCTGTTTTTTTGAAGTCAAAGGCTTGAGGCCCGGGATAATGGGGATATTAATCCCAGCTTCCCGACACTTGTCGACGAAGCTAAAGAACTTCGAGTTATCAAAGAACATCTGAGTCACGATGTACTCCGCTCCGCAATCCACTTTGTGCTTGAGCCACTTGAGATCGGTCGTGAGGTTGGCCGCTTCAAAGTGCTTCTCTGGGTAGCCCGCCACGCCGATGCAAAAATTAGTAGGAATGGCGTTCTCGAGATCCGCGTCGATGTAGCGCCCGTGGTTCATGGCCTGGATCTGCTCCACGAGTTCACTAGCGAAGGCGTGTCCACCTTGGCTGGCTGAAAAGTCACTCTGACCTTTAATGGAGTCGCCCCGCAGGGCGAGCACGTTATCGATCCCGAGGTAGTTCAAGTCGATGAGTGCGTATTCGGTTTCTTCTTTGGTGAATCCGCCGCAGATGATGTGAGGGACAGTGTCGACGTGAAACTTATGCATGAGAGCGGCACAGATCGCAACGGTCCCAGGGCGTTTGCGGATACTTTTTTGTTCAAGCAGTCCGCCGGCGCGCTTTTTCAGCACAAACTCTTCGCGGTGATAAGTCACGTCGATGAATTTGGGCTTAAACTCCATCAGAGGGGCGATGTTATCAAAAAGCATATTGATACTTTCACCGGCGTGCGGTGGCAGAATCTCAAAAGAGAAGAGGGCGCTTGAAGAATTTTTGATGTGATCAACAACTTTAGTCATGGGTGTCCTAGAGGAGATTAGCTGAAAGCCAGGTGCGGGCCTGAGCTTCGGTGAAATTTTTTCGTTTAGCGTAGTCTTGCAGTTGGTCTTCTTGGATCTTTCCAACGTTAAAGTACTTCGCGTCCGGGTGAGAGAAATACCAGCCACTCACCGATGCCGTGGGAGTCATGGCCATGGAGTGAGTGAGTTTCACGCCGATGTTTTCTTCGACGTTTAAGAGCTTAAAGAGTTTGCTCTTTTCTGTGTGGTCCGGACAGGCCGAATAGCCTGGGGCCGGACGGATGCCGCGGTAGTTCTCACGGATGAGCTCTTCGGTGGAGAGGTTTTCAAGCGCCTGATAGCCCCAGAACTCCCGGCGCACACGCAGGTGCATCCACTCCGCACACGCTTCCGCCAAGCGGTCGGCGAGAGAACGGATCAAGATCCCTTGATAGTCGTCGTGCTCAGCTTCAAACTTTTTGCAGAGTTCATCTAGGCCCAGACCTGCAGTCACACAGAAGGCACCGACGTAGTCATTTTGGGGGGCCACAAAGTCCGCGAGGCTTGGGTTACTAGAGTCTGCTTCGAGCATTTTTCTTTGCGTACGAAGCATGTTGAGAGTCTCAAGGACTGAGCTGCGATCTTCTTTATAGGTTTTGTGCGAGCCATGTTTGCCACACGCAGCTTCATGCACGCGCAGACCCTCCACCACAATGTCGTCACCCTGTGAGTGGGCGGGGAAGAGTCCGTAAACAGCCTTAAGACGAAGTGTCTTCTCGCGCGTCACCTGGTCCAACATTTTTTGGGCGTCGGAGAAGAGTTTGCGAGCTTCTTCTCCCATTTCCTTATCTTCGAGGATCTTCGGGTACGAGCCCCGCAGGCGCCAAGTATGAAAGAAAGGTGTCCAGTCGATGTATTTTCTAATCTCATCGATGGAGAGGTCAAAGGAGTGAACGCCCAGTTGCGCCGGTTTTGGGATCTCATAGCGAGACCAGTCGACGTTGAATTTATTTGCTCGGGCCTCGGCGAGTGTGATGAAGGTGATTTCTTTATTGCTCGCTTGGTGCTGGTCTCGAAGCATCTGGTAATCCACGTCCAGCTCTGTCTTAAATTTCGCGCGGGCCTCAAGAGTCTTGATTTTCTCTGCGACAGGCACTGAGCGCGAGGCATCTGCCACGTGAACCACGACGTTTTTAGTTTGGGGAGCAATCTTCACCGCCGTATGCAGACGCGAGGTGGTCGCTCCGCCAATGAGCACGGGAATATTCATCCCCAGACGCTCCATCTCTTGGGCTACATGGATCATCTCATCCAAGCTTGGCGTGATCAGTCCCGACAGACCGATCATGTCGACCTGCTCACGCTTGGCGACCTCAAGGATCTTTTCACAGGGAACCATGACTCCCAGATCAATCACGTCCCAGTTATTGCAGGCGAGCACGACGCCCACGATGTTTTTTCCAATGTCGTGCACGTCCCCTTTCACTGTGGCCAAGAGGATGCGGCCTTGTTTCTGGGCTTTGGCACCTGCTTGTTCTTTTTCAATGAAGGGCTGAAGGTAGGCGACGGCTTTTTTCATCACCCGCGCTGACTTCACGACCTGAGGGAGAAACATTTTTCCCGCACCAAAGAGATCGCCCACCACACTCATGCCATCCATTAAGGGACCTTCGATGACATGCAAGGGACGTGGGTATTTTTGGCGCGCTTCTTCGGCATCGACTTCAGCAAAGTCAGCAATGCCTTTCACCAGTGCATGCGTGAGGCGCTCTTCCACGGGCAACTCTCTCCACGCCAGGTCTTCCACTTTTGCCTGACCTTTGGTTTCCGTCATTTTCTGAGCGAACTCGATAAGCTTTTCGGTGGCATCGGGCTTGCGGTTTAAGACCACATCTTCAATTTTCGTGAGCATCTCAGAAGGAATGGAGTCGTACACCGGGAGTGCTCCGGCGTTGACGATCCCCATATCGAGGCCCTCGCGGATGGCGTGGTAGAGAAACACCGAGTGGATCGCTTCGCGAAGCACGTTGTTGCCGCGAAAGGAGAAAGAGACGTTTGAAATCCCACCGCTGGTGCGCGCGTGAGGAAGATTCTTTTTGATCCAGCCGACGGCTTTGAAAAAATCAAGGGCGTAGTTGGCGTGCTCTTCCATCCCAGTGCCGACAGTGAGGACGTTGGGGTCGAAGATAATGTCTTCTGGTGGGAAGTGCAGACGATCGACCAGAAGGCGATAGGCCCTCTCACAGATTTGAATCCGGCGCTCGTAAGTGTCGGCCTGGCCTTTCTCATCGAAGGCCATGATCACCACGGCGGCCCCGTAGCGGCGCACGAGGCTCGCGCGATGAAGGAACTCAGTTTCGCCGTCTTTAAGAGAGAGAGAGTTCACAATGGCCTTTCCTTGCACGCGCTTAAGCCCCGCCTCGAGCACACTCCACTTGGAGCTGTCGATCATGATGGGGACGCGGGCGATGTCGGGCTCGCTGGCGATGAGGTTTAAAAAGTTCTC
>JAJTIF010000220.1 GCA_021299675.1 Pseudomonadota bacterium
AAAAGGCCCCATTTCTGGGGCCCCGATGATCCTGAACAAATAAGTCAGCTATTAGGCGTTCTTTTTAAACCAAGATTTTGAGCCAGTTGTGTCCGGCTTCATGGTGTCAGCACCTTTTTTCCAGTTAGCTGGGCATACTTCGCCAGACTTCGCTGTAAACTGATAAGCCTCAACCAAACGAAGAGTCTCTTCGACGTTACGACCCACAGAAAGGTTGTTGATGGTTGAGTGCTGAATGATGTCTTTGTCGTCGATAATGAAGAGACCGCGAAGGGCCACTTCTTCGCCCACGAGTACTTCATAATCACGGGCAATTTTCTTATTGAGGTCAGCAAGGATGGGGTATTTTACTTCGCCCAATCCACCGTCTTTACGGTCTTGCTTCGTCCACGCGAGGTGAGAGAAGTAGCTGTCTACAGAACAAGCGATCAACTCACAACCGATGGCTTTGAATTTATCAGCCGCATCAGAGTAAGCAACGAGTTCAGTAGGACATACGAAAGTGAAGTCGAGAGGGTAAAAGAAAAGAACTTTCCACTTTCCCTTATAATCGTCGAGAGAAACAGTTTTATTCTCGCCATTGACGAGTGCACCAGCTTTAAAAAAGGGAGCGGGGTTTCCAACTAAACGGGCCATGTTGATCTCCTTGAAGTCAGTTAATAAGTTTCGGGGGTCTAAGACTGCAGTGAGGTTAGACCCGAGTGATGTTAATTTCAAGACAATATGTGTCCACCCGGCAAGGTTGTCTAAGTTTTCGAAAGACATTCCCCAAAGTGCTTTTTCCGGTTAAATTTATCTCAAGATATCATCACTTTATGCCGACAATAGCCGTATAAACTAGTCAATCAAAAGGACTTCCATGGAACTGCCTAAAGGCTACATCCCTAACCCCATCGTTATTGAACAGACGGCTCGAGGGGAGCGCCAATACGACATTTATTCTCGCTTGCTCTTGGATCGTATTGTCTTTTTGGGGACTGAGGTCAATGACACTGTGGCAAACCTGCTCGTCGCACAGTTTCTCTTCATGGAGCAATCTGACTCTGAGGCGCCTATCCATTTCTACATCAACAGTCCTGGTGGTTCAGTTTATGCCGGCCTTGGGATCTACGATATCATGCAACACGTAGCTTGCCCGGTTTATACCTACTGCGTAGGTATGGCCGCTAGCATGGGCTCTCTGCTCCTTCAAGCCGGTGAGCCGGGTCACCGTTACTCCATGCCTCACTCACGAATCATGATTCACCAGCCTCTGGGTGGAGCTCGTGGACAGGCGAGTGACATTGAGATCCAAGCCAAAGAAGTCTTGTCGCTTAAGAAAAAACTCTACGAGATCTACGTGAAGCATACCGGGAAAAAATTCGAAGATGTTGAGCGCGCCTGCGACCGTGATAACTACCTTGATCCGATCCACGCCAAAGAGTTTGGGTTGATCGATCATATTATTGAGCCCAAGGGTAAAACTAAGAAAGAAGCCTAATTCTAGAGAAGGAATGTCATGACAACCAAAGATAAAGCAGGAAGTAACTACGGAAGTCTTAATTGTAACTTTTGTGGGAAATCTCAAAAAGAAGTGAAGAAGCTGATCGCCGGTCCAGGTGTGTACATCTGCGACGAGTGTATCGAACTTTGTAACGACATTATCTTCGAAGACTCAGTCAAAACGGTCGCGAAGACCGCTGTGGATAATGTGCCAAAGCCTCACGAGATCAAGGCTCACCTAGATAATTACGTGATCGGACAAGACCGCGCCAAGAAGATTATCTCCGTGGCCGTGCACAACCACTACAAACGTATCTCTCACCGCCCATCGGGCCGCGACGGGGACGAGGTGGAGCTAGCGAAATCGAACATCCTGCTGGCGGGCCCAACGGGATCAGGGAAAACCCTCATCGCTCAATCTCTAGCGAAGTATCTTAACGTACCCTTTGCCATCGCTGATGCGACGACATTGACAGAAGCGGGCTACGTGGGTGAGGACGTCGAAAACATTATCCTTGCTCTCTTGCAGAGCTGTGACTTCGATGTGGAACGCGCCCAACGCGGGATCGTCTACGTCGACGAGATCGACAAGATTGCCCGTAAGTCTGAAAACCCATCGATCACTCGTGATGTGAGCGGGGAAGGTGTTCAGCAGGCCCTCCTTAAGCTGATGGAAGGCACCGTCGCTAACGTCCCACCGAAAGGCGGCCGTAAGCATCCTCAACAAGAGTACATCCAGGTCGACACCAAGAACATCCTCTTCATCGTAGCGGGTGCTTTCGTGGGGCTGGATAAGATCATCGAGCAACGGATGACGAAAAATAAAGCCGTGGGTCTGCACAAGGCAGAATCGACGGAGAAGAAAACCTTCGTCGAATCACTCGGGGGCATTGAGCCCACAGATCTTTCACGCTTCGGCTTGATCCCAGAGTTTATCGGCCGTTTGCCAGTGAACGCGATGCTGGAGGAGCTCGATGAAGCGGCACTCATGTCAATTCTCACAGAGCCCAAGAACGCGATCGTAAAGCAGTACCAAAAGCTCTTTGACTTCGATGGTATTGAGCTTGAGTTCGAGTCAGACGCTCTTCGTGAAGTGGCAAAGACGGCTCTCAAACGTAAGACCGGTGCCCGTGGTCTACGCGCGATCTTAGAGCAGGTGATGCTAGACGTGATGTATGACCTTCCGGCTAACGAGAAGATTGCAAAGTGCCTGATCACCAAGGACTCAATCAGTGGTGAAGGCAAGCCCCAGCTCATTGAAGGGGAGCGCAAGAAACGTGGAGAGAAAAGCTCGGGAATGAAAGCTGCTAAAAAGATCGAAAACGCCTCTTAATCTAGACACTCATGGCCCTGATCCTTTATGGATCGGGGCAAATTCCCTCAAATACCCTTTTATTCGATTTGAAAAAATTTCAACTGGTGTCTTTAAGCACCTGAAATCTAATAAATTCTTAAGAGCGATGAGTTAAGTAAACAAAATCGCACGCGGAGGAAATTGCCTCCCTTTTTTTACTATCAAAAAATCCTCGTGGTGTGTGAGAATTATCTTAAGGATCCCTCTAGACTGGAGAGATCAGCTGAGTGGCGCAGGAGGTGCTATGTCCGACAAGAAGTCTGAATCTAAAAACAGCTTTCCCCTACTACCATTAAGGGATGTAATCATCTTCCCTCATATGGTGGTTCCTCTCTTCGTAGGAAGAGAGAAGTCGATTGCGGCGCTTGAGAAGGCTGCGAAGGCTGGGAACGAACTATTCCTTGTGACACAAAAAGACGCCTCTGTGCTGAATCCTGAACGTGAAGACGTTTATGATATTGGTACTGTCGTCAGTATCATCCAGATGCTCCGTCTTCCAGATAACACCGTAAAGGTGCTTATTGAAGGTAAGTTCCGGGCTCGCATCGATGAGTTCAAATGCCTCGAAGAGGGTTACTTCGTCGACGTCACGAAAGCACCTGACGTCCTCGACAGTGAAGTTGAAACTGAAGCGAGCATGCGCTCGGTGAAGAACATCTTCGAGCAATACGTAAAACTCAATAAGCGTATTCCACCAGAGCTTTTGATGAGCATCAGCTCTATCAATGATCCTTCTCGCTTGGCGGACATCATCGTCGCTCACCTCACGATGAAGATCCCTGAGAAGCAAGAAATCCTCAATGCCACAAACGTAGATACTCGCTTGCAGCTTCTTCTTGAGAAAATGCAAGGTGAAATCGAAATCATCAACGTCGAAAAGCGCATCCGTTCACGTGTGAAAACACAGATGGAAAAGTCTCAAAAAGAGTACTACCTCAACGAGCAGATGAACGCGATCCAAAAAGAACTCGGCAACAAAGACGACAAGTCTGACATCACCGAGATGGAAGAAAAGCTCAAGGCTAAGCTCATGCCGGAAGAGGCGAAAGAGAAGACAGCCAAAGAGATCAGAAAGCTCAAGAGCATGTCTCCCATGTCTGCGGAAGCAGCTGTGGTTCGTAACTACATCGACTGGATGCTCTCTCTTCCGTGGGGCGAGTACTCACAAGACGATAACTCAGTGAACCGCGCCAAAGAAATCCTCGATGCTGAACACTTCGGCCTCAATGACGTGAAAGAGCGCATCGTGGAATATCTTGCGGTTCGTAACCTCACCAAGGGTGATGCCCGTGGGACACTCTTGTGTCTGGCTGGTCCTCCAGGAGTGGGTAAGACTTCTATCGCGACATCTCTGGCGAACTCTCTCGGACGCAAGTTCGTGAGAATCTCTTTGGGTGGTGTACGTGATGAAGCCGAGATCCGTGGTCACCGTCGTACCTACGTCGGAGCGATGCCAGGAAAAATCATTCAAGCTCTAAAGAAAGCGGGAACATCTAACCCGGTGATCCTCCTAGATGAGATCGACAAAATGTCGAACGATTTCAGAGGTGACCCAGCAGCCGCTATGCTCGAAGTCTTGGACCCAGGTCAAAACAAAGCCTTCGGTGATCATTACATTGAGAGTGAGTACGATCTCTCTCAGGTCATGTTCATCATGACGGCCAACGACATCGGAGCGATCCCTGGGCCACTACGTGATCGTATGGAGATGATCCACATCGCTGGTTACACACCAGAAGAGAAGATGCAGATTGCGAAGAAGTATCTTCTTCCAAAGTCTATCGAGTCTCACGGCTTGAAAGAGTACCCGATCACGGTTTCTGATAAAGTCCTCACTCAAGTGGTACGCGGTTACACCCGTGAAGCTGGTGTACGTGAACTCGAGCGTCAGATGAACACCATTTCTCGTAAGATCGCCACTGAAGTGGTGACTGAAGACGTGAAGGAAGGCCGCAAGTTCACGGTCACTGATAAACTCGTTGAGAAGTATCTTGGTCCCGTGAAGTATGAGAAGAATACTCGTGAAGAACAGCCTCAGGTTGGTCTCGTCAACGGTCTTGCGTGGACTTCAGTGGGCGGCGACATGCTGAACATCGAAGTAGTCACGGTTCCGGGGAATGGGAAAATCCAAGTTACCGGTAAGCTCGGAGAGGTCATGCAGGAGTCAGCGAAAGCTGCGTACTCTTATGTCCGCTCCATCTCAAGCCGCCTTGGTATCGATCACGATTGGTACAATAAGAACGATATCCACATCCACGTTCCAGATGGTGCGACACCGAAAGACGGTCCTTCAGCTGGTATCACGATGTGCACTGCTCTCACGTCGGCCATCGCGAACATCCCTATACGCCAGGACGTGGCGATGACGGGTGAAATCTCGATCAGAGGTCGCGTGCTTCCGATCGGTGGATTGAAAGAGAAGATCCTTGCAGCTAAGCAGGCTGGCATCACGACAGTAATCTGCCCTGAGAAAAACCGCAAAGACCTCACGAAAATCCCTGCTGAGATCATGGATGGCATGGATGTGAGATGTGTATCTGAAGCTGAAGAAGTGCTCCGTATCGCATTGAACCTCTCCAAGCCTGAGGAGTTCATGAAGGTGCGCGCTTTGAAAGTGCTTGAGAACGACAGTTCACTCGAAGTTGCAAACTAAGTACAGACTAGTCAAAAGGGCCGCCTCGAGCGGCCCTTTTGCGTTTTAATGATGAAACTCGAAATCCAACAACTCTTAACCTACGCTGGCGTGGCCCTCAGTGCTGTTCTTACGGCCCGCTACTTTTCAGGCCATCTTTATAACCTCTTAGATCATTTTTTGTTTAGGACGAAGGATAAGCGGGACCCGAGCCTGGATGAGATGATCGATCAAAAGCACCGTGAATTTGGGGGTTATGGCGGTCGCAAAGCGGGCACAGCCGCCTTGGCCGATGAACGGCGCTCAAAGGGTGCTCCCAATGCCGAGGAGCTTTTAAGGCTCACTGAGGACTTGAGCCCAGAGGCCCAACAAAGAAAGGTGATCCTTCAGAAGATCTACAGTTTTGATTCCCGTCGCATGCCCTCGGAAACAGAAAAGAATTACTACTTAAGACTTCTAAATGAAAGAGAACCCCTCACCCTAGAGATTCTCAAAAAAGCCTACAAAAAGAAGGCGCGAGAGTTTCACCCAGACACCTTTGACCTGGCCCTCTTTGATGAGAAAATGAAAAAGAAGCTCCGGACCCGCATCCATGAAAACTACCTGCATATTCAAAAGGCCAATGAGTTCTTAAAAAAGAACCTATAAGTTTTACAGGCCCTTCCCTTCAAATCAATGATTTAGGATAGATTCGAACGAATTTATTAATGATTCAGGAGAATCAACCATGAAAATTCGTCTTATTGCGAGTCTAGCTCTTATGTCTTTGGCCCCTCACACACTGATGGCGCAAACTCTACCCGATGAAGTTGACCACGTCAGAACCTTGAGCACACTACAGGGAATTCAAGCCCGTCTCTCAGAGGCGCAAGCCAAGCTCGCAGGACTAGAAAGTGAGCGCGAGCAGGTGCGTGGAGAGCTGCAAACGATGACCACACAACGTCGCGAGCTCCCAAGTCGAAACGCTAATCTTGAAGCCCAGATTCAGGCTTCACGGGCGCGTGAGACAGAGCTGAACAATGAAATCAATTCTCTTCGTATCCTTATCGAGCGCGTGGGCCAAGATGTGCAACGCCTGGAGAGTGAAGTGAATGGGCTCCTTAACAATCTTCGCCAAGAAGATGGCCGTCGCACACAGATCACCGAACAGCTACGAATGGTTGATGGAGAGGCTCGCCGCATCCGCGATCAGCTTGACCGTGAAGTCCGGGAAGAAAACCAGTCCGTGGCAGAGCTTGATCGTTTAGAGAGAGAAATTTTTGAAATGCAAAACCGCAGGCAAAACCTTGCGGACCAGCACCGTGCACGCAATGATGAGCACCAGCGCGACCAACGCGAGCTTCCCCAGCTTCGCCGTCAGCAGCAGCAAGTCGTACAGCAGTACCAAGCGGCTCAGGGAGCCCTCGCTCCGCTCGAGCAGCAACTCGCGCAGGCGCAACAGGAGCTCCGTGGAGCCGAAGCAGAAGTACAGCGCTTGAGCCGTGAACTCCAGCCTTTAGAGAGACAAGTGAATCAGGCCCGCAATCAAGCGCAGGCTGCTCAGAGTGAACTGGCAAAAACCCAAAATGAGATCAACGACGCTCAAGCCACTGTCGCCAATCTTAACCAGAGAAAGGCAACAGCTGCTCAGCAGATCCAAGCCCTGGAATCAGCGCGTGTGGGTCAACTTCGTCAACTCTCAGACGCACAGGTTGCCCTTGATCAGGCTTCTGCTGAAGCCAGTGCCGCCACACTAGATGTGCAGGCGAAATCAGAGGAACTCAAAGTGGCTCAGCAGCAAGTGAGAGACGCCATCCAAACGGGTAACCGTGGTGTCATCGCTCAGGCACAAGCAAACATGAAAGTGAAAGAAGATGCACTCAGGGCCTCTCAAGCGGCTGCAGCGAATGCCTCACGAGTCGCGGCGGCAGCAAGAACAACAGTTCAGCAAAGAGAGCAAGTGGTGGCGTCGACTGATACGCAGCTTGCTTCAAACAGAACCTTCCTGGAGACGGTTGATGGACAAATTTCAGGATTGCAATCACAAATCTCTGCCAACCAGTCGAAGATGCCGGGCTTAACCTCTGCTGCCAATCAAACGCGCCAAGAGCTCGTGCAAGCTGAAGCAGCCCTCAACGCCGCTTCCGTCGGTCGTAATGCCGCTCAGGCGAACGCCACTCGCTTGCAGCAGGTCGTGAACCAAACGGAACAGCGCCGCAATCAGCAGGCCCAAGAAGTGAATCGTCTCGCAGAGCAAAGCCAGAACATCGAAGGTCGCATCCGCCAAACAGAACAGGCGATGGCGAGCTTCCCAAGAGACATCCAGCAGCTTGAAAACCGCGCAGCCGTGCTTGGCCGCGAGATCCAACAGCGAGCAGGTGAAGCGGACCGCGAAAGAAGACTCTTGCAGAGAATCAGAACGGACCGTGTGAATCTTCAGCAACAACTCGCAGGCGTAGAGCAAAACATTCAAATCATCTCTCGCGACCTGTCGGATCAAGAACAGAGAGTGCGCCTGATTCAAGAGCAACTCTCTCGTAAAGAGTCGGAGAGAAATGCGATGCTGCGCTACCGCGATGAGAGCCAGGCATCGATCGTTGCTGCTCAGAACGAACAAAATCAGATGCGCCAAGTAATCAGCCAGTCACAATCAGAGATCCAGCAGAACAACACACGCCTGGCACAGATCGAGCGCGATCTTCCGGCCAGACAAGCTCGCTTGACACAGATCACTCAGGAGATTCCAACGGTCTCTTCTCAAATCACAGGTCTTGAGACACAAGTGGCTTCTGCCCAGTCTGCCTACAACCAGCGCTTGTCTCTATTCCAAAAGTATTTGGGTGAGGCTCAGACCTTAGGAGCACGCAGTGGTGCTGCTAAAGGTGTTGGCGAAGGTAAGTCCGCAGGTCTCTCTGGAGCATCGGAATCAGCCACCCGTCTTGGCACCCCAGTCGCCAGTGAAGAAGGTCGCTTCGAAGCGATCCTCAGAGGATTCGTGCGCGGAGAGCTTGCGGGCTTTCAGGCCGGTCGCACCCAAGGGCTTGGTAGTCAAGCGGATGCTGATCGTGGAACTCGCGAGGGAACTCTTGCGGGCCAGCGCGAAGCCAGAGATCATGCGAATCAAGTTCTGAAGCCCCGTTTTTATGAATCAGAGTTTCAGCGCCGCTTGAGCGATCCAACAGTCAGAGATGAAGTGGTGGTGCGCTTGGCGAACATGATGAAGGCCGCGGGCCTTCAAGAAGAAGTGTTGGTTGAAAAGAACATCAATAACACAATTCTTCCTGTTACTTCTCAAGAGCTCCAGCAGTCTCGCTCGATCCCAACAAGCTTGGATGAAAGAATCGAAGCAGCGATCAAAGAAATTGCTCGCCT
>JAJTIF010000409.1 GCA_021299675.1 Pseudomonadota bacterium
CTGCAGATTTCCAATACGCCTTGGACGTGTTTCTGAAGTGAGACTTCCTCGCCTTATATTTTTTACCTAACTACACAGTTAAAAAAAGCTATGTCTCTGTACACACGACAGATCGGATCTTCTTCGCAGCACCTTCTTTCGAGAGAAGGTTCTTCTCAAAATTGGACAAGGTCTGGCTCCTCAAGTATTGAACCACATTGTTTGTTAACGGTTCTGCTATTGGGGCAAAGCGCTTGGCGTGCTCTATCGGTGTTTTGAAAACGCAGCCACAACTCTCTTTTGTATTTCTACCTGCAAACAGTGAGGAAAGAAGTCAGCTCATTCATACGTCATGAACTTTGTGAGTCAAAAGGCTGCGCAATTTGGCTTTCTCCTTAGAGGACAAAGTGTTTTTTACCACCCGCTTTTCAGCAAGATCATCGAGCATTGCCTGTTGTTGCACCACGTACTCAGCTTCTGACATTGCTTGAGGGACATTGGCCATGTTGAATGAGGTGATCAGACATGCCGAGGGTTGCAAGAAATCTTTTTAAGAACCCGTACCCGAGGACCAAATGCAGTTAGAAAGACTAGTTCATTTTATTAAACAACTTGTTGTGGAAAGTGTGCGCTTTACGACATGAACTGCACTTTGTCAAGTCCCACGTGAACCAGAGGGCTGGTTCTCCTCTTTATTTACAACTAACTGAGGCATGGTCTTTTTTTTAAATGCGCCAGGACCTGGGTCCAACAGGTTACAGTCACTGTACTGTAAATGATTTGTACAACGTGTGGGGAAGGATTCACCAGCAAGATTGGGAGAAGAGAACATCTTGATGCACATGCTGTGCAAGGAAAGGGGAAATTCTGTTCTTCCTGTAGCGTGTTTCTCCACGCAAAGTCTTGGTCCAACCACTTGCTGTCTGCTGCACACATGTCTTCAACTTTGTATGGAGCCTACTCTTTCACTCACACCCAAGAACACTTTTGAAGGAACAACCAACACCAACAACAGCAGTCAGAGAAGTAGAGTTAACAACGCGTCCAGAAGAGGTGGACACAGAAAGCTTATCTGCAGTGGCAGAGGAGTTGCCTCAAGTTTGTGACTTGCCTTTATGGCAGTGTGATGTATTTCAAAGTGCCACAAGCCAAGAAGCAGAAAAGTATGCAATGCGAGGGTATTTGCGAGTAACAGTTTAGACAAAGGCGCCACCGTAACATGGAACAGTATAACCGGGCTCACATTCTTGCCTGGGAGCAATATGTGGAAGAGGCCAAGCTAACAGACGAGCAGTGCCGTCGTTTTCATTTGTTAAGGGCAAACGGGTTTGATTATTGACTGTACTCTACTCAATTCTTGGTAGATTTGATCCCGTACAAATTGCACCCAGTGAGTATTTGAATCGAGTCATTGTAGAAGAAACAATTCCGAGTCCGAGATTCTGCAAAGCAAAACTACGCAATGGAGTCGAACTTCATTTCATCGATCCAATCACCGCACTACAGAGCCTTCTGCAAGATATTCCAAATTTGGTATGGAAGTACGAAAGATCTAATAACATCGCCCACCCCTGTAACGCTCAAGGTTGGAAAGATTATGAGGACGAGTTCAAAGTGTGGTTACAAAAAGGTTGAAGGAGTTTTGGACATCTTTAACTCAATAGGCTATTATTTGTTGCTACCAAAATTGACGGGCGATGAATTCAGGACAAACACCGACAAAGAGTCTTGTGTGGAAGAATTAATCCTTGGCCTTGCAAATGCCCCGTTCAAAGAGGATGATCAGCGTCGATACCGGCGCTTGTTGTGCGTAGTGCCTAAAACCGCTTCTGTTTTTGATGCATTGGAGGTTCTTGTACCTTATTTTGCAAAGTTGGAAAATGGTGAGTTTCCAGAGACGATCTGCCCATCCATCGATCCCAAAGTTGCTAAAAAGTTTGTGGGTTCCATTTTTTCCTTTTTTGGGGATTATCCGGGAATTTGCAAGGCGCTTCACATGTCGGGGATGAAAGGAAAAAGAGGTTGCTTTTATTGCCGTGTGTTGTCTACTCTGATGAACATGATTGGTATTGGTATGGTTCTTTTTTTTTTTTTTTCATGAGCCTAGAAATAGACCCTCGTAATTCCGAACAATTATCTTTAAAATTGCGTGAGATTTCTGATGTACTTGAGAAAAGTGTGCGTGGTCAAATTGGTCCTGCACGAGACTGGTTGACAGAAGAAGGATTTGGGAGAAACCTTGTAGTACTTTCCCATCTTCTCACTTTCTCACCATTTAGGTCATTTCACCTTTTTTTAAACTCCGAATTTTTTCCAAATATTTGACTCGACGGATTGGATCTTGTTTAATGCATATTTTCCCACTTGGCCTATTGAAGACCGTCCTTTCATTGTTAGTAGGCCAAAACAAGACTACATTGTGGAAAGGTATGTTTGTTGTATTATTTTTTGAACATCCAGAATTGAACGAAGCAGTTTGTAATTACCCTCGCACTCCCGGAACACTTCATTTGAAGCGAATCATCAACACATACAATTCCAAAACTAAGGGGACGGTATGAATGTTTTAAAAATTTCGACTGAATTTTTCGGACTGTCCATTCTATTTTAGGAAATGCGGAAACAATGTGGAACTTTTTATTGATTTCCGTGCCCTGTTTAGCTCTTTGTTATTCGAAGGGGTATGCTAATTTTGTAGAAATTTCAAATTTTGTAAAATTTTCAAATTTTCATCACTTTCAGATTGTTGCATTTAGATCATTTCCAATGTTGGGTCGAATTGATAGAAATTTTTGCAGAACTGAATCAAAAGTCTTTTTTATTGGACAGCATTGACAGCTTGGAGGCTAGACTCAAGAGTGTCTTGGCTAAAGCAAAGGTAGAACACGACCAACTGTGTACTGATTCAACAGCACCTTTTTGGAGAAAAGAATTTCATCCGCCCCAAGTTTCACATATCGTACTATCATTTAATCGATGCCCTTCGTTATTTAGGTCCCTTCTGGGCTTATTCAACGAAGATTGATGAGTCTCATCATCAGATTCTCAAAGAGATCATTCGTTTCCACACCAATGGCTTTGATTTGTCCCAACAAGCACTGGTTCAGGTACGGTGAAGTGATAGCACAGAGGCATGGAGGTGTGGATGTGTGGAGGCATGGAGGCATCATGGAAGCAGCATCATGGAGGCATGGAGGCATGGAGACATGGAAAGGCTACTATGACTGTAAGCTAATGATTTAGTATTATCGGCGCGTGCGCTTTACCCGGTATTCTTTGGACTCCTACTTATCACCCACTGAATCGCAATTATTTCAAAGATTGACCACAGGGAAGGCACAAAGAAAAAAATCTCCATCTGCCTTGGTTGGTAAAGTATTGGGTCTGCACAGCCTTGAACCTGAGGATTTAGCATGTTTATCTGCTTGTGCCCTTGTGACCTTTCCTTCTGATGTATGGTTCCAGATTTTTCGTGGTATGGATTTATTTGCTTTCAAAACTCATGAGGCAATAGGATTTGTTGCCAACACACCTGATGGTCGTTCAGTAACCTCCTATTCTCATGGTGCTGCCGACAGGAGAGGATCCGATAGATTAATCCATGGTCAGGGTTTATGCTTTGATTTCAGTGTGAACAACAACGTTACCCACCAACTAGGCCTGCAGCAACTCATCCTCCTGCTGCCAGACACAAAAGCACCGTGGGTTGCCGTGCGACATTTGAAATTCCATCAGGCTTTACCCGAGGCAAAGAAGCTTTATTTATACCAAGTAGGGGAGATGGTGTGGATACCGTTATCTGCTATCCGCTACGTTGTCAATGTTGTGCCCAAATTTTCTGGCCATTATTATGCGTATAACCCGTGGTGCTCTCTTTCTCGCATGCTATCGCCTACAGAGCTCGTGTTGGACACCTCTCGCCAAAACCTGTTGAAGACCACCCCTCCTCCTCCTCCATTGTCATCCCTATCTCTTACTCCCCGACTGACTTTTGTACCACCACCACCTACGACCAGCCTTTTGGTGAACCAAACAGTTTCGGAAACAGAGGAGACGGTTTCGAGATCTTTTGCTTCTCCTCTTTCTATGCAAGGTCCACCCAGGAAAAGGTCTAAGACAAGTGAATCACTTTGGGATGACAATGAATACACACCAGGGGCTTCTGAGGATTCTGATGTTGAATGGGAAGCTTGTGACGATGAGCTTGAAAGTGATTCCGAGACGGATCAGTATTGACTTCTAATAAACAACATTGCACCCATCAGAAACTTTGAGGTAGTCAGTACGAGGGTAAACCTGGGGTTGGTGAGTTAGCTGTATCTCACGGGTTCACCTCTGTCTCGTTATTACGAGTTGACGTGTCCACGTCACATATTGCTGTCTTATGAACCAGTTGACACAAACCTGCATTGGGATCCAGAACATCTTCTTGTCTTTAACCCAGTTGGCTATGAACCACTACGCGGACATGCGTATATGCCAGATATGTTCAACACTTACATTCTACCCAGGACATCTACCACGTATGTCTGCCAAGTGGCCACCTGCTTGGTTGATCAACCTTAGGTATCTTGCAAAACCGGGCCAACCTCCCGGATCGACTTACGGTTCAACAAAAAGTTTTTTGCAGTGTGATGATGACAACAACGAAGAAGAGGAAGAGGAGGCAGAGGAAAAAGAGGAAGAACAAGAAACAGTTGGTAGAGCTCTGAGAAAAGACAAGTCCTCCAC
>JAJTIF010000159.1 GCA_021299675.1 Pseudomonadota bacterium
TATTTTTAGCATCATACACCGCCTGGAAACATCCAGCTGGCGCTCCTGCAGGGCCCTTTGGCTCTGCCGCCTCGCGGTGAGATGAGAGAAAAAGACCATGAAAAAAGTGATTGCATTTGGCACCCTCCTCGCCCTCGCCCTCTCGGCCGCCCCTGCTTATGCCGAAGGCACCTTCAGCGGTTTCTATGCTGGCGCTGAAGTGGCTGCTGCCCGCAGCGACACCAAGACGACCGTCACCCCCGCAACCGGTGCAGCCGCCAGCCGCACCAGCAAAAAGACCCAAGCTGATGTCGGTCTATTTGGCGGCTACGGCTATCAGTTCGACAACGGCTTCTATCTGGGCGCCGAGGCGAGCGCCAATCGTCCGACCGCACAGAACAAGGTCATTACTCTTAGCGGCGTACCGGTGCGCGAGCGCCCTCAATATGAGCTCGCCCTCAAAGGGGTTGCTGGCATTGGCATCAGCGACAGCACCTTGGTCTATGCCAGCGCCGGAGTTTCGCAAAGCAAGGCAAAATATCTTTTGCCAAACAACGTCACCCGCAAAGCAACCTCGAGCGGCCGCGTGATCGGCGTTGGCGTGGCGCAAGCTTTCGGTGACAATCTGATTGGTCGGGTCGAGTATGAGAATACCACCTACGACCGCAAAAGCTTTGCGACCGCTGGTGCGCCGACCGTGACTTATAAGCCCGCGTCCAACCGCTTGTCGGTTGGCTTGGCCTACAAATTCTAGTTCAAGCCCCGGCCTTGTTGCCTTGCTGGGTCATCGCAATCCGGTAGGGCAACCAGCACGTGGAGATTGGATCGACCATTGACGCCCCCCAATGTTTCATGGCTCCATCCAATCTCCACACAGTCGGGGTAAAGCGAGGCCCAGACGAACAGCTTAACCATCATAAGGTCGCCATGGAAAATGCTCTGATCTTGATTGTTGAGGATGAACCCAACATCGCAGAGATTCTCGACGCCTATTTTCAGCGCGAAGGGTTTCGGACAGTTCGTGCGGGTGATGGAGAAATCGCCATTCTTCATCATCGCATGTTATCGCCTGATCTGGTGGTGCTGGATGTTAATCTGCCAAAGAAGAATGGCCACGAGGTTCTCCAGATCATCCGCCAGTCCGCTGACACCCCCGTTCTAATGGCTACCGCCATGGGAGAGGATGTTGAGAAATTAGGTGCGCTTCGCTTTGGGGCCGATGATTATGTGGTCAAGCCCTTTAATCCCCTTGAAGTCGTGGCGCGGGCGCAAGCCATTCTGCGACGCGTGGCGGCAGGAGAATCCCGCTCTAAAATCGTACGCGCAGGTGCTCTAGAAGTGAATCTGGAGACCCACAGTATTCGCGTCCTAGGGCCCGACGACCAATCAAGCCGACCAGACCTGACATTGACGGAGTTTCGCCTGATTGCCCATATGGCACGCGTCCCCCACAAGGTATACTCGCGCGCTGAATTGTTGGACGCGTGCCTGCCTGCCGACGGCGATGCCCTTGAACGCACGGTGGACAGCCACATCAGCAAGGCCCGAAGAAAACTTGAACAAGCCGGGGCTGTAGGCTGTCTCGAAGGGGTTCGTGGCATTGGCTATCGGTTGATTGCTCTATGAAATTTGGCAAGAACTTAAGCCTTCGGGTCCAACTAACACTCGCCATGGCGGGCTGCGTGCTTTTGGCGGTTGCCTTTGGTTATGGAGGGTTGAACCTTTTTTCGGCGTATCAGGCAGCGCGCGTAAAATCTGAACTGCCGCCACAGGCACTTTCGGCCATTAACAAGCTTGAGAAGAACGAACTGCCATCGACCGCTGAAATGAAGGAACTTTTAGCCACCGACGAGAAAATTGGCCAAGCCGTTTTAGATCAGCAAGACCTAGCTCTCATCGTTTTGAGCATCGTAGCCATGTTGGTTGGCGGCGCATCAGCCATTTTTCTCGCCAACCGAATTGCGGCACCTCTAGATGGCGTGGCCAAGGCACTGCAAAGCCTTGCCGCTGGCGACCTCTCCGTGCGCGCAATTAGCCGCAGTCCAGGTTCTGCAGAAGCCTCCAAGCTCATCACCGACTTCAACACAATGGCCGAAGCCTTGCAGCGTTATGATCGGGAACTCACAGAAGGGGCAGCCGCGATCGCCCATGAGCTTCGAACACCGCTGACCATCCTCAGGGGACGGCTGCAAGGCATGAAGGATCAGGTCTTTGAGCCGTCGGAAAAGGAAATCTCGGGGCTGATCCTGCAAGTTGAGGCTCTTAGCCGGATCGTCGATGACCTACAGACCGTCAGCTTTGCCGAAGCCGGAATTCTAACCTTGCACAAAGCGCCGATTGATTTGGCTAAAGTGATTGCCGAATTGAGCCAGTTTGTGGCCCCTGAAATCAAAGAGTCAGGGATGCGGCTGAACTTGTCTTTGACACCAGCCCACGTCTTTGCCGATCCATTTCGGGTGCGACAAGCAGCGCTTGCCTTGGTCAATAATGCCCGTCTACATGCCCACTCTGGCGGCGTGATTGAAATTGATTGCGGCCTTGTCGGAGACTTTGGCGTGGTCCGCGTCATGGATCGGGGGCCCGGTCTCAGTAGCGTTGTCATCGAAAATGCGTTTCGACTATTTTGGCGCGAAGACCCGTCGCGGGCCCGA
>JAJTIF010000365.1 GCA_021299675.1 Pseudomonadota bacterium
CCATCGAGCTCTCTGATGTCAAATGGCCTTCCTACACAGAGATCCCGAAGTTCTTTAAAGACAATAGAGAGTCCATGCTTAAATACATCCAGCTCATCCATCAAGGGGCAGGTGTGAGACTTTCTGACAGAACAGCCACGGGAAAAGTGACCATCCTAAAGGGCTCACAGAATCTTGGAACCTACGGGTTTCAGAATGGAGAGTTCTATAAGGTGCTTGATCCGGGCCAGTACACTCTGCAGGTGGAAGCGACCGTCAACGGTCAACTCCTCAAGAAGAGTGTTTCGGCAGAGGTTGTGAGAGACGTTGTCGAATCTAACGGTAACTTCGTTAACCTTTAGTCAGCTTTAAAATTTTTTTGAAGTGAGTCGCCTCGACGGGAATAACCGAAAGGCGGCTGCCTTTTCTCAAGAGCAAAAGACCTTCGAGCTCCGGCGTTTTTTTCATGCGCTCAAGCGTTATCACATTCGGAAACTTCTCCACAAAACTCACATCCACAAGACTCCAGCGCGGAGCCTCCCGAGTGGACTTGGGGTCAAAATATTCTGACTTGGCCTCAAACTGAGTGGGGTCCGGGTAAGCCTCAGCGGAGACACTCATGAGCCCCACCACGCCAATCTCATCAGCATTCGAGTGATAGAAGAGGATCTGATCACCTTTCTTCATCTCGCGCATGAAGTTGCGGGCCTGGTAGTTACGAACGCCATTCCAGGGCTCGACGCCTTTGCGTTTCAGGTCATCGATCGAGAAAACATCGGGTTCAGATTTCATCAGCCAGTATTTCATGTGCTTAAGTCTAAAGATCTCAAGAGCGAATGGCAAACACCGGATAGGTGTTGTCAGGTATTGTTCAATGGTTAAACCTTCACCCCTTGTCTCCCGATAGGAGTCCACGGAGAGACGACTATGAAACACCTGCTCACGCTAATCTTAATTGCATCCTGTGCCCACCAAACCTCACCTAAACTGGTTTTAAGTGATGTGATCGACGAGAAAGGTGTCTCAACGGGCATGCCCAACTTCGTACTTCAAAAAGATCTTATTGAAAAAGCCCAGAGCACTCGCGCGCCGGCTTCTGTTATGAGTGATGAGGAACTGACCCAGAGCCTCGAGAGGAAACCAAGTCTGCGGCGTCTGTATTTTCGTGTGGTCTACAAGCAGTGGCGAGAGCTTCAGGCCCTCACCGGCAGTGCTCGGGATCTAAAGTACTGCCCGCAGTTTCATCACGACCGTGTCGTGCTTGATGAGACACACTCACCACAGCCTTCACACTATGTCCTAGCGGCGAAACCGAAAACTGAAGAGCTTGCTTTCTATCCTGAGTGGCTTCTGCCCGATCAATCTCAAACCCCTGTGTGGCACAGCTCGAATGTGTCAGTGGGCTTTAAGGTGCACACACACAAAATCTTTCAAGAGTTAAGTGAGATCTGTGAGTCCGGGGCCAGTGACAGCTACTATCGGCTCGAGAACATGGTGACCTATCGCCTGAAGGGCAAAGAGTACATGAAGGCATTGCTGAAGATTCCGAGCTTCTCTACTATGCTCTTGTTGACGACACTTCAGTCAGCCCCTCAGCGCACGCTCAACCGTCAAGATCTTGACTTGCTCGAAGAAGTAAATGGTTTTCAACTCCAAAACTATATTGTTGAATTAAGAAATCAACGGCAACAATTAGTGATAGGGGCCCTCAAATGAAACTACTCACGACTCTCTCTTTGCTAGCGATCGTTTCTTGTGGCGCGAGTTTGAAACCAGGCGAACAAGGAAACTTGGGCCAGATTCGTAATGCCGTGGTCGCTCCAGCCTCATCAGCCATCAAGTCAGGGGTCTCTGGTTTATGTCAGGCCTTGCGTGATAAAGAAACGAATTTTCGTTTAACCTACCTGCCTTCCAACACCGTTTTTAATTTTGATTCATCTTATAAAGACTGCACTAATAATACTCAGACCTCACAGGTGAAAACACGATTGGTGGAGTCGGGCACAGGACTGCAGTTCAATTTGCTCTCTGGTCAGTACTTTTCCATGGGCCTTGAAACGGCCACGAACGGAAACCTCGCCGTGCTCTGTCGCGACATCTCAAACCTCACCAACCCTATGATCATCTCCGGATCCACGGCCCTGTGGTTTGATTTTGTCCCTGAAGGTCTGTGCGATAACGGCAACACCAACACGAAATGCCTGCAGATGGAGATCGGCTTCAAGCAACCCTCCGAGCAGTACCTCGTCTCCATCACTGACCGCTATGATGTGAGCATTGTGGCAGGAAATCTTTCGGGCATGGTTAAAAATCACCTGCGCACGGATCTTTCCACCTGTGCCGCTGGCGCCCGTATCGAGAGCTCCAGCGTTTTCAAAGGTATCTCTGCTAATTAACGGCTGCGCTTAAAAATCTCCTCGACCACATTACCCAGCGGAAGACCTTCGGCTGAGTAGGCTTTCACCATGTTTGAAGCTTCTGGAGTGAGAGCGGCTCCTGGCTGCCAGCCCTCAAACATTTCGTGGCCCAGGGCTTGGGCTCCCATGTTTTCTTGGGGCACCCATAGAAAGTCTGGGTGAGAGTTATTGTACCACTCGCCACCGATGATTTCAGATTTCTCGTCTAGCTCGAGATCATAGGTGTAGCGGACGGTGCGGGTCAGAGCAGGAGCCGAGGCTTGTGTACTGGCGCCATTCTCTACGATGTAGGTCACATCCATCATGATCCCAACGATCCATTTCGTCCGCGGCGCTCGGCGCGCGCTCCACACGTCTTCGCTGAATTGTTCTTTTAACACACGTCCGGCTTCGAGTGAGTGCGCCAGCTTTTTTGTCTGCGGTGTGAAGTAGAGGTACTTGTAAGCCACGACCGGTTGATTCCAAACTTGATAGTCATAGGTTGCATCCAGCACGAAGGATCTTTTAGCGAGAGCAATCTGATTGACGACGCTCAAGTGCCAAGTGCCAGCATTGGTGTCCCGGCAATCGGGATTGGTCGGACGACCGTTTTCTTCCTCTGGTGAGGCCTGGTTACAGCGACTGCCGATGAAGCGCGAGGGGATGTTTGCGTTAGCATAGAGAAGTGTCCCCAGTGCTTTCACGTCAGAGACGTAGAGAGGAAATTCATGGCGCCCTTGTGGGTCCTTAACCATCACCGTTTGCTGAGGTGTGGGGAGCATGAAACTCGCCGCCGCCCACCCGTGGCACAGGCCCATCCACGTTTCGACCTTTCCCGCCTCTTGATAGTAAACTTCGCCTTCCTGCCACATCCGCTGGGTGA
>JAJTIF010000432.1 GCA_021299675.1 Pseudomonadota bacterium
AGAAGTATTCGGAGCTCTCAAAAGACCTCTTCTCTGAAGGGCTCAAGTTACTGCCTGAAGCGCACTCTCTTTTGAAAGATGGTACCACCGTGAATCTGACCTCACGGGAGTTTACGATCTTCAAACACCTCTATGATTCAAAAGCCACTGTCTCTCGTGACGAAATCATCAAGCAGTTTACCTCTGATGAAGAGATGACGTTGAGAAATATTGATGTGCATATTTTTGCGCTTAGAAAAAAGCTCAAGAAAGTGGGCATCGCCATCGCCACGGTCTGGGGAGCGGGCTACAAGCTCGACCAAGAAGCTTAGAAATACATTCTGAATTCAATCTCATATCTGGTCATCTTCGGAACATTCTTTCCTGCCACCGTTTGCTGCACGTTCATCGTGATCGCCGCGGGGAGGATAAACTTTTTCTTGGTGTAGGGTGTGACCGTCGAAAAGGATCCTGAGAGTCGAAGGTTGTGGGCAACCCGATCCGAGTTGGCAGCTAGGTAGCGATTGGCATCCGAGTAGCGTGACTCGTACTTCGAAGGCATCTGATAAGCAAACTCATAAAGCGGACTGACCGACAGCCAATCATTGATGATGTGTGTACCGCTGATGGTGGCGTCGATGCGATCACCGAACTTCACATCAAAGCGTCCCTTGGTATCACCCAGAGGAATGTCTTCATCGAAAGGAATACGCAGAGTTTTTTCACTCGGTGCTTGGTAGGTGTAGCGCCAGGTGGTGCCGAACATCCATTTGCGACTTGGCATATAGGCTATGGCCAGTTCCGTAAAAATATCCCACTGCCCGTCACCGAAGGCGATATCTTGCAAGAGGTCTGGATCTGACTGGCGACCTGTAGGCGCCATAATACCGTTGGTGGTCGCCAGGCCCCAGTGGGTGCTATCGTGGAGCAGGTACATGGCACCGAGTTCGAAGTCGCCGTAGCCTCGTCCGTGCCAGTTGCCGATAGGCTTGTAGCCAAGGGTATTAACGACAATAGATTGAATGAGGTTGCCACTAACTGAGGGAATAATATTCAAAATGTTACTAATGGCGCCGTTGATGTCACCATTATTAAATTCATCAGACACCTGTTGAGCATTAGAGGCGCGCGTTTGGCGGTATTGCATATTCACGCGAGCATCATAGAAAGGGAGGATGCCATAGACGGTGAGGCGGTCGGTGATACCAAAGCCACCACCAAACCCATGAACTTGTACCTGGGCTTGGGCAGAAAGATTAAAATCACCAAAAGTCAGTTTGTCATAAGCCTCCTGGCTCTCCGATCTAATTTCATTAAATGCATTGGATACAGCAGTACTAAGCCCTGAAAGGGTCTTGGCACTAGCCGAGACGTCATAGGAAAGAGGGTTGAGGGCCTGAGACTGGTTGTATTCAGCATCAATAGGACTTGTTTTCACATTGCGATACGCAAAAAGGCGAACCCCTTTAGGGAGGGTTTTGTGGACCTGAGCGTAAGAGCTCGAAATCATAAAGAAAATGAGAGTTGAGATCACTAACCGTAAGTGCATTGAAGGCCTTTTATGCGTTGCGTAATGTCTCTATTTTAATAATAAAACTGATCAGGCAGGTAAAAAGGTGAGGGAGTGTGAAAAAAGTACAGGATTCTTTAAAATGTTCATTTTTGCGCCGCCACAAAAGCTATATTTTCAGCATGAAATTCATTTCCCTCTTCATTCTTATCTCCTTCTTTGGTTGTGCCCCTAAATCAGAGGTCACACCTCTGTTTGAACCGATTTCTCTGAAAGAGTCCCATGGTGATGGGAAATACGCCGTATTCACAGTGAAGCTTCCTCTATCCGACAATAGTATTGATACCTATGATTCTCCCATCGATCCCACCACAGGCGTTTCACGGATCCCGCTCCTCGGAGATATGTTGCGCTTTGTGACTCAAGCGACCTTTAATTTTGGCGCCGTAATTGGGTTTGGGAAAACCTACTTAACCATCAAGCAGCCGCTGCCCGATTTGGACTCGCCCTACATCAACTCTATCTCAGTCAAACGCGTCTTCTTTCACATTGATCAAAAGAAGATTGATCCTGACGTGCGCTTAAACCTCTGGGATAAGATCAGAAATCTCATCCGCGGCACCACCAAACTCAATTTCAATTTCATTCGTCAGATGCGCTTGAACATGCGTGTCTCAAAAGAAGATGAACCCTCGGACTATATCCCCGAGATCATCGAGGACACACCTTTGACCCCGATTGCCAGAGGAGCGACTGATATCATGGAATTCCTCCGCTATGATAGAAATTCCCGCTCGACGGTTCTGAATGAAGCCACGGCGACCAATACGGTGGTGATCTATTCTCCTCAGCCCGTAAGACTTCGACGTTTTATTCGTCAGAACACCACCTTAAGTGCTTACGTGAAAAACATGGAAGTGATTAACAAGTCTCTTTTCGTAGAACTGAAGCAGGATTTCGAGCAGGATGCCTCTCAGAGGATTGATCCGGCCATGTATAGAGAGCTCTTCGGTAGAGAGACGCCTTTTGAATCTAAGGTCAAGGAGTTCACGGCAATCTTTGAGAAAGAATCAGAGGGGAATGCCCAAGTTGAAGTGCTCAAGATGGTTCCGTGTGCATCATCGACGTGCATGGACATCAAGGTTAACAATCAAAACCTCTTGCCCCTCATCAAGCAAGGTAATCGCCTGAACATTGAAACGATGATTGATGCCTCAAGAGTGCCACCTCGCTCGTTTCAGCTCAAGGGCTTCATCGAGTTTGAGATCAAATTAGATCTTCCGCTCTAGGCTTTGGTGATTTTAGTTTCAATATTATGTTTTTGGGCTTCTTCTTCGATCATCTTTTTGATTTGATCAAATTTAAACATGAGGCCGACCACACTGATTTTTGTGTGCAGGTAATCGATCTTGCAGTTATTCGTGCACTGGAAGTCACTTGAGAGAGCCTCGAACTTTTCCAGCACTGCTTTGTTCTGAAACTCTCTATACCAATTCATGAAATCCACGATCCTCTCCCGCATCTTTTTGTCGAGATCGGCAGGCGAATCTTTGGTGAGATTATAGGGAAAGAGAGAAGTGTTGCGAGATTTCCCATTGAAACTAATCTTTACCACTCCGGTAGAGCGTAGCTTAAGGTTATCTTGAAAACACACTGGGCAATACATGCAAAGATTATAGCGGAAAGAGTAGCGCCCGACCAAGGGATTTACTATCATGGGGGGAGGAGAATTTTTTATGCACCATGAGTACCGAGACATTCCAGGACACGATGGCCTTAATCTCAAAGCCACGATCAAAGAGAACGGAGCCTCGACATGGTTGATCGTTACTCACGGTCTTGGGGAGCATTCAGGGCGGCATCATCATTTTCTCAAACTCTTTGCCGGGCAGTTTAACATTCTTCTCTATGATTTAAGGGGACATGGCCAATCGGATGGTGAGCGCGCCAATGTGGGAGAGTTTGTCTCTTTTCGAAAAGATCTACAAAAAATAGTTGAGTATCTTCGTGATCATTTTCACATGACTAAATACATCGCTTTTGGTCATTCCATGGGCGCGCTCGTTTCGGCGGATTGGTTACAGAACGAAGCGCGGGAAGATCTTTATCCGACAAAAGTTTTTCTCAGTTCACCCCCCGTTGGTGCACCAGGTCTTATGGGGCCTCTCTTTGGAAATGCACCTCATGCAATCTTAAAAAGCTTAGCTGGTCTTCCGGCCAGTCTTCCGCTTAAAGGTATTCTTGATCTCTCTCGGCTCTCACATGACTCGCGAGTGCTGATGAACTACCTCAATGATGACCTGGTGAGCTTAAAAGTGCACACCCACTTATTTTTTGAGATTTTAAAAACCAGTCGCGATGTCTTTTCTAGACCCTTACGTGCGCGCTGTCCTCTTTATGCCTCGATTGGGACGGAGGATGGATTGGTGCATCCGAAGATGATGATTAAGTATTTCAGTACGGTCGAGAAAAACACCAAGCTGCTTAAAGTTGAGGGTGGGTACCACGAGCTACATAACGAGATCGAAAAGTACCGTGCCCCTTATTTTGAATTTTTACGTCAATCCTTACTCGACTCACCATTGTAGCCCATGGCCGCTAGCCGCTCCGTGAGGGGTGGGTGTGAGTAGTTCCAAGCAGCGTAAGTTTGGTCGACCACGAGAGAGCCGGCATTTTTTCTGTAGAGCTCCAACAAGGCTTGCCCCAGGTCCTGGGCGCTGGTTTCCTGGACAGCGTATTGATCAGCTTGGAATTCATGTTTACGGGACCACCAGTTGCTAATGGGGCTGAGTGGAAAAGTGACCAGCGAGAGGACCCACACGCCCGTGAGTAAGGTCGGTCCATAACTAGGTGAGAGTCCCAGATCAATGACTAGATCCGGCCGCAGGGCCCACCACCCCAGAAAAGTAAAACCGATCATGGTGGTGATCAAACTCACACCCAATCTCTTGAGAATATGTTTGTGCGCCAAGTGCCCCACCTCGTGGGCGAGGACCGCCAGGACTTGCCCGGATGAGAGTTGAGTCAAGAGTGTATCAAAGAAAACGATTCGCTTATTTTTTCCAA
>JAJTIF010000106.1 GCA_021299675.1 Pseudomonadota bacterium
GACTCGCTCTCCGTGATCTTGACCACAGACCCCAAAGCCGAGAGTTTTCGAAGGGGCAGAGAAATCACGACGACTCGATCCGACTCCTGAAAGTTATGATCAGACTCTAATTGGACGACGATGGTACGATGGTCGATGAAGCTGTCTACCTGGTGAAAGGCTTGAGCCCAAAGGGAGAGGACGAAGAAAAGAAAAGCCATTAACGTTTAGGAGACTTCTGGGGACAGTGCGCTCGCACTTCCACACAGGCCTGAGAAAAGATAATCGTGGTCCACCAGTCTTGGGTGATGCGCGTATCAACTAACCACTCCGAACCCGGACACAGGACCTGAACCAGCATGGGGAGATAGCGATCCTTCTCCTTCTCGGCATTGTTCATAAAGAGCCACTGGTTGAAGCACTCCCGGACTTTATCCTCGTGGCCTTTTGCCATGACAGGGGCAATGGGACGCTTGTTAGGATTTTCTCGGTACTGCAGTTTATTAATGACATCATAGTCAGCGTATTTGCGCGTACAACTGTTAAAAAGAAAACAAAGCATCAGCAGGAAGAAAAGACTTTTCATGAATTTGACAGTACTCTATCAGGCATGAAAAAAATAGCCATCATTGACCCCTTTATGGTCTCCCCTTCGATACACTGCTTCAATCACCTGGTGACACAACTTCCAGCTCAGCTCACCTACCACCAGCCTCATCGGATCGGGTATGACACTCTTAGGTCGCAAACTCCCGATGCTTTTATCGTCTTGGGAAGCGCCTCGAACGTGACTGAAAATGAGCTCTGGCATCGCGAGCTGAGTGAGTATCTGTTAAATCAGCTCGAACATAAAAAATCAGTCTTGGGGATTTGTTTTGGCCATCAACTCATGGCCCGGGCCTTTGAGGCGGAGGTTAATTTCATCCAGCCAGATCAAGAAAAATTGAAAGGCACAAGAGTGGTGACCTTCCTCGAAGACTTTGGTCGCATCCCAAAAGGCACTGAATTAAAGTTTGCCCTCACCCATCAACAAATGGTGAAGCAGCTCTCGCCGCACTTGGTGGAGGTCGCTCGCGGCCTGCCCCATGACATCATTAGACACAAGACTTTGCCCTTCACCGGCATCCAACCTCACCCGGAAGGCTCGGCACATTTTTGTCAAAACAATGCATTGGTCGAGGGCGAGCCCTTGGTGCAACAGGTTCAAAAAGACGGTCTCTTTTTTGTGCGCGAGTGGCTGGAGACCTTTTAGGGAAGATTCACCGTCACCGAGCGCGTGGAGTCTTCGTCACGAATCGTCACCGTCGCGTTTTTGTAGTAGGGATCATCGAGTCCCTGCTCCTCAAGGTTGATTAATTCATTGGTGATGAGGTGGCGATTGAGAGGCTGGCTCGGACCTTCTGCAATGACGTCCAACTCACTTAAGCATTGTGCCGGAAAGGTCTCTTGGCAGATGATGTTCTTGAGTCCAAATTTTCTTTTGGCGCCGTCCACCTGTATTTTCACGATGATCTCAATACTCTTTTGATCCTGCGAAAGCTGAGCTGACTGGAGCTCGATTGAGTGGGCACTGAGGACGATAAGAAATGTGACAAGGGCCATCAGCATTTTCATAAACTCTCCTTTGTAACAAGCCGTACTGTTAGCATCAGAGATAGGCACCATCAAGCCAGCGCAAAAACCCTATAGGATTTTCACGCTTTTCTTACATTGTTTAGTTACTCCCACTCAATTGTGCCTGGAGGTTTCGGGGTTAAGTCGTAGACAACACGTGTAACGCCTTTGACCTCGTTACAGATGCGCACTGAGATCTTCTCCAGTACACGCCAAGGCATCTCCGTCACAGTGGCGGTCATGCCATCTTGCGAGTTCACCATCCGAAGCGCGATCACTTCCTCGTACACCCGCCCATCTCCCTTCACGCCAACTGTTTTGACGGGGAGAAGCACCGTGAAGGCCTGCCACGTGGATTGATAGAGCTGTGAGAGTTTAAGTTCTTCGAAGAGGATCTGATCTGATTGCTGTACCTTTTGCACACTGGCCTCATCCACTTTGCCTAAGACCCGCACACCGATGCCCGGCCCCGGGAAAGGGTGACGCCAGACCCAGTCGCGCAGCAACCCAAGCTCTTCCCCCATCGCACGGACTTCGTCTTTGAACAGAAAACGCAAGGGCTCAAGAAGCTGAAGCTTCATCCGCTCCGGCAGCCCGCCGACGTTGTGGTGACTCTTAATGGTTGAAGACTTACCGCCCTTCTTGTGAGGCGAGAGAGACTCGATGACGTCTGGGTAGAGTGTCCCCTGGAGGAGAAAGTCGAAGTGGATGTCATGATCTAGAGCATAGCTCTTCACTTTCTCTTCGAAGACCTCGATGAAAGTGCGGCCGATGATTTTGCGTTTTTCTTCAGGATCGGCCACATCCTTGAGATTGGTGAGGAAGATGTTTTTGGCATCAATGATCTCAATCTTCAGAGGTGTCTTTTCTTTGAGCAGTTTGATGTGATGGAGATCCTGCGGTCGTAGCAGACCGTTATCTACGAAGAAGCAAAAGAGATCGTTACCGAGTACTTGATGAGAGAGCATCGCCGCCACGAGAGAATCAACTCCACCGGAGAAGGCACAAAGCACCTTCTTCCCACGAGCTCGGCTCACGACATCTAGACAGGATTTGATCATCGCATCGCCGTTCCAGTCACTCTGAAGCTTGGCAATCTTCACTAAGAAATGGCGCAAGATATCCGAGCCGTGAACAGTGTGCTGAACCTCGGGGTGGAACTGCAACCCAAGGATCGGTTTCGATTCATGCACGATCGCCGCACACAATCCATTTTCTGATTCCAGCACTTTTGTGAATCCTACGGGGAGCTTTGAGACGTGATCACTGTGGCTCATCCACACGTCATGCGTAGCGGGGCATCCTTCAATGTTAAAGTCATTAAGGGAATGAACCTTGGCCGGGCCATACTCACCGACAACACCCTTCTCCACGACGCCACCAAAAAACTGGCCCATGATCTGCATACCATAACAAACACCCAGAATGGGAAGCGAGGAGTCTTTGAAAAAAATAGTGTAATCGGTTTTGTCTTCAAACACACTCTGCGGCCCACCGGAGAGCACGAGGGCTGAGGGCTTAAGATTTTTCTGAAAGCGCTCAATCGCATCATCGAGTGTGATGATCTCACTGGCGTAACCCAGCTCGCGCATTTTCCGCGTGATCAACTGCGTGTACTGAGAACCAAAATCAACAATCCAAATCGACATAGTTATCCTCTAGCTTGGGCGGTAGTTGGGAGCTTCTTTAGTGATGGTCACATCATGGGGGTGACTCTCTTTGAGGGAGGCACCAGTGATGCGGATGAAGCGTGCCTTTTCTCGCAGCTGCTTCATGTCCCCGGCTCCCACGTAGCCCATCCCCGAGCGAATGCCGCCGGCGAGCTGAAAGAGGTTCTGGGATAAGGGGCCACGGTACGGGACTTGGCCCTCGATGCCTTCTGGGACGAGTTTCCCCATCTCTTCGACGGCGCCTTGGCCATAGCGATCCTTGGATCCCTTCATCATCGCTCCCAAGGAGCCCATGCCACGATACATTTTGTATGCTCGACCTTGGTACAATACCATCTCGCCCGGTGCTTCATCGGTGCCCGCAAAAAGTGATCCGATCATTACCACGCCGGCACCACTGGCCAGGGCCTTGACGATGTCACCTGAGAACTTAATCCCACCGTCTGCGATAAACGGGACTCCTGCTTTCTCACAAACCCCGCGGCAATCCAGCAGCGCCTGCATCTGGGGCACACCAATGCCCGCGATCACGCGAGTGGTACAAATGGAGCCAGGACCGATCCCGACCTTGATGCCATCCAC
>JAJTIF010000223.1 GCA_021299675.1 Pseudomonadota bacterium
GTCCTGGTGGAGTATGGCGGAGTGAAGGTCATGGGACTCGTGACTAGAGATCATCTGGAAGAGTTGCCCGGCGTGAATCTCATCTCGGTGTATGTCCCCTTCAGTTATATGCTGGGCGGGCTCACTCTCTTAGTGGATCCAGCTAAAGTGGAAAAGATCGACATCCCGGTAGATCAGGCGATCAAACTTCAAGTCACGGCGTGGATTAAGGCCAAAAAGTAGCTAGTGGTCTTGGTTAGTCTTTTCGATGTGGGCGACCAAAGACTGAGTGAGGTTTTCAGGTAATGAAAGCTGTCTGGTGGTGATGCCACTCAATCCCAAAATTTTCTTCGAAATATTGTTCTCGACGGTTCCGTTGTACTTATCGGAGAGGTAGATCACCTCGCTCACCCGGACAGTAGCGAGCATCTTGGCGCATTCGTGACAGGGAAAGAGGGTGACGTAGAGCTTTGAGCCCTCAAGTTTTCCCTTCGCATGCAAAATGGCATTGGCTTCCGAGTGGACCACGTAGGCGTATTTTTGCTGATCCAGGGGCAGCGACTTCTCGTTCTTCCAAGAAAGCTGAGACTCATCCAGACCTGCGATCTGTCCGTTGTAGCCCATAGAGATCTGATGGTTTTGATTGTCGACAAAAACACAGCCCACTTTGGTGTTCGGGTCCTTGCTTTTAAAGCTCGCCACGATTGCCTGAAGCATGAAGTATTCGTCCCAATTCAACGTCACTTCGCGCCTCGCTTGCGGTAGGTGATGTCCTGCTGGACCTCGAGCGAAACGTCTTCGTTGAATGAAGGAAAACCCATCTGATCAATGACGTTGAATAGACAATCATAAAAGCGCGTGTCCCAGGCTTCGCTTTCATCTAGCCAGAGGGTTTCAAGCGCTCCGGTGGGGTTGAGGCGAAAAGTCATGCTCACGGTGACATCTTTGTTGGAAGCATGCTGGATGTATTTGCTGCAGATTTGAAATTTTCCCGATTCACTGGAAAGTTTCTCCTGAACTTTTTCTTCCCAGTCATCTTTTGAGGGCTTGTTATGGCTGGCGCAACCAAAACAGAGCAGTGTTGCGAGGCAGAAATTAAAAATTGAAGAGGGACAAAAAGCTTTCATGCAACTAATATAGGGAAATCTTTAAATCTTGGCCATGACTGTTGGGGGAGTTGCTATGAAATACGAAATCGGAAGAGAAGTGTTTAAGCAGAGACTTGAGGAGAGAATGAATTTTGCTCTCGTGAATATCCAGCCGCAAATGCTGGTTGGTTTTGAGAACACAGCTCACGTCCCTTACGGCAGCGACTTCGTGGCGAAGTTTTCCTCTCAGTTCCCGAATAAAACTCAAAATATCATCGTCTACACGACGGCTGAAAATGATGACACCGTTCAGAAAGCTGCTGATGACCTTGCGGCCAGCGGCTACAATTTCGTGTATTACTACCGTGGATCAGAGAACGATGCTCTCTTAGATAAGGGCCTGAACTAGGACCTTAATAGTACCTTCCCACAAAGCGGCAAAGCACTTGTGCCCAGCCTTGAACGAAAGGGTTCAAGAAGGCATTCGTATTGACGTAGGCGTATCTGTAACCACCAGCTGGAATGATATCAGCGACTCGAGATTGAATCACAGCGCCCGAGGCAGTTCTTCCGAAGGCAAAACCTTCACACAGGATCGCTTCATAATAAGGATTGTAGATCTGAGCACTCACCACATCTGCTCTGACCTGGACTAATGGGTTGACCGGAAAAAAAGCAAAAGCTGAGAAACTAAAGCTTAAGAGCAAAGCAGCAAGCAGGCGCATGGGGTTTCCTCCAGAAAAAATATAAGATGGCTATAAAAGACATTTTGCAGCTCGTCAACTAAACATGATGACGAGCTTTCTTGAGGGTGGTAGTTAATGCAAATTCAATCAGTTAAAGGGGAGAACTCTATGACCATTCCTGAAATTTTTCCACAGCAACCGCAGGCCCTTTGGAAGAATTTTTATCACATCACCCAACTCCCAAGACCCTCAAAATTTGAAGACAAGATGCGCGAGCATATCCTGGGCTTCGCTCAAAAGTTGGGACTGATAACGAAAGTTGATGAAGTTGGGAACGTGGTGGTCTACAAGCCCGCCTCAAAAGATAAGCAAGGCTCACTTCCACTCATCATTCAAAACCACATGGACATGGTGACCGATGCCGCTCCAGAAAAAGTCATCAACTTTCACACTGATCCTATCACTGTGATTAAAGACGGCAGCTGGCTCAAAGCAGATCGCACCACCCTCGGTGCAGACAACGGTATTGGTTGTGCCGCAGCCATGGCGCTCATGGAGGCGACAGACATCTCCCACCCACCACTGGAATTCCTATTTACGGTGGATGAAGAAACAGGCCTCAAGGGGGCTTGGGGTGTGGATCCCTCTCTCTTTAAAAGCCGGCGGCTCTTGAACCTCGACACTGAAGAGTGGGGGAGCTTCTACATTGGATGCGCTGGTGGAATTGATTATGAACTCACGGGAGAGCTGGCCCAGACCAGTGCCACCTTTAAGCAGCAAAAAACCTTCAAGCTGGTGGTCTCTGGCTTCCTCGGTGGCCACTCGGGTGTGGATATTCATGAACAACGAGGAAACGCGATTAAGTTTCTCACGGAAATCCTGTGGGAGCTCAAAGATGCTCTGATGCTGCA
>JAJTIF010000374.1 GCA_021299675.1 Pseudomonadota bacterium
CTGCAGATTCGCGTCGCCCAAGGGGAAAAATTAAATCTTACCCAAGAGAGCATTCGTCAAAATGGCCACGCCATCGAGTGCCGTATCTGTGCTGAAGACCCGGATAATGATTTTCTTCCCACCGTTGGTAAAATCCACAAGATTGGTGTCCCAACGCTTAAGGATGTCCGACTGGATTGCGGCTACGTGGACGGCAGTGTTGTGGGTATTAACTACGACTCCATGCTGGCAAAACTCATCACCTGGGCCCCCACCCGGGAGGAAGCGATCACTAAAATGCTTCATGCCCTCGATGAGGTCAGCTTTTCAGGGATTAAATCCAACCGCGACTATCTTCGGCGCGTGCTCAAGCACCCGGAGTTCATCAAAGGCATTACCAATACGCATTTCATTAAAACCCACGCCGAACAGTTGAAACCGATCCCTGTGGGATCGAAGACCCACGGTGCTCATCTAGCGGCGTATCTTCTGAGCCTTAAATCTCAAACCAGCACGCAAGCCCAATCCCAGAGCACGCCCTGGAATGAGATTTCAGGATTGAGGAATTAGTATGAAAAAGACAGTCATCATCAACGGCCAGGACGTAGAATTCGAGTTGATTGAACTTAAGGCCGGATCCGTCCAGCTGCGTTGGGGTCAAGAAACCCTTAGTTACTCTCTCATCGCCCAAAACGACGACATGCTGGTGTTGAAAGACCAACATGATCAAGTTGTAAGGGTGCGAAGAAATAGTTTTGATCAGCAGACCTTGATCAGCGGCGGTGGGGCTGATGCACTCATCTCGGAGAAATCTGCAGCGATGACCAAGAACACTGCGGTGGCAGGGGGCCTCAATTCTCCCATGCCTGGTAAAATTTTTAAAGTCACAGCCTCGGAGGGAGATAAAGTCACGAAAGGGCAAACCATCCTGATCCTTGAGGCCATGAAGATGGAGCACGCGATTAAGGCCGATAAAGATGGCATTCTTAAGAAGATTTTCTTTAAGGTGGGTGAGCAGGTTCAGGGCGGCGTCGCGCTCGCGGAGATCAGTGCATGATAAAAATCGTGGAAGTTGGTCCGAGAGACGGGCTCCAGAATGAAAAATCAGTGATCACCACTGAGGATAAATTTGAGTTCGTGCGTCTCCTTTCTCTTTCGGGACTGAAAAGTATTGAAGTCACCAGTTTCGTCAAACCCCCAGCGATCCCTCAAATGGCCGATGCGAAAGAGCTTTTCACCATGGTAAGCTCTGAGCTTTCAACCTCTGGTGTGAGTTTCCCTTGCCTGGTTCCCAATATGTATGGATTCGAGACCGCCAAGAGTCTTGGGGTGAAAGACATCGCCCTCTTTTCTGCCACATCGGATTCATTTGCGAAAAAAAACGTTAATGCCACCGTCGATGAAACCTTCGAGCGTATGACCCCCGTGGCAGAGCTCGCACATCTTGAAGGCATGAGCGTTCGTGCTTATATTTCTACCGCCTATGGCTGCCCGTATGAAGGGGAAGTGCCTCACTCAAAGCTTCTGAAAGTGATCGAGCGCTTCCAGAAAATGGGTGTGAGAGAGATCTCCATTGGCGACACCACTGGTGTCGCCCGCCCTCGACAAGTGAGAGCGAGCCTTAAAGAAATTAAAAGATCCTTTGGCCTAGATAAAATTGCGATGCATTTCCACGATACTCGTGGCATGGCCCTGAGTAATATCCTTGTCTCTTTAGAGGAAGGAGTCACAACCTTTGACTCTTCTGCTGGAGGCCTGGGCGGGTGTCCCTACGCTAAGGGAGCCACTGGCAACGTGGCGACTGAGGACGTGTGGTACTTGTGCTATTCCCAGGGCCTTAAGACCGGTATTGATTTAGATAAGTTAATAGCGGCTTCGAGCTTCATCCTCTCGAAAGTGGGGAAAGAGACACCTTCTAAATTTTTGAAAGCCTATCTGAGCACAGGAAAACTCTAATGGAACACATTCAGATTGAAGACCTTGGACACGTGAGATGGATTTGGCTCAATCGTCCAGAGGCCAGCAACGCTTACTCTGCTTCGATGGTGATTGATTTCCCTCTGACGATGGAGCAGGCGAGCCGTGAGAAGAATGTTCGCGTTGTTGTCGTAGCAGCTCGCGGGAAAAACTTCTGTGCCGGTGGCGATGTGAAAGCCATGCATGAGAAAACCGGAATGTTCGCCGGAGCGGCCAATGAGCTGCGTGAGCGGTACATGGACGGTATTCAGCAGATTCCTCATGCGTTTTCTCGCCAAAAGAAACCCGTTATCATGATGATCCAAGGAGCTGCGGTGGGTGCAGGGTGTGATCTTGTGGCCATGGGAGATCTTAGAGTCGCAAGTTCTCAAGCTACTTTCTCCGAGACCTTCACGCGCGTGGGATTGATCCCTGGAGATGGGGGAGCTTGGTTTCTCATTCGAGCTGTAGGATTCTCAAAAGCCAGTGAAATGTTTTTTACCACGAAATCTTATTCGGCCCTTGAAGCTCAGCAGATGGGACTTGTCCATGAAGTGGTATCATCGGACCAATTAGTACGACGAACCCAAGAGCTTGCAGAACAGCTGGCAGCTCTTCCGCCCATAGCCGTGCAACTCACTAAAAAAGCACTCCAGCACGCTTACGAATCAAGCCTGCCCACTCATTTAGACGTCGCTGCAGCCTTACAAAGTATCACGCAGACATCATCGGACCACCAGAAAGCCGTCGCAAGCCTTCTAAATAAAACGTCTCCGACTTATTTAAATGAGTAATCAGTTGAAATAAATTTTTGACAACCCATGCATGGCCCCGAACAATGATAGGAGAGGGTCATTACATGAAATTATTTTTTTTAAGTCTGCTGTTCGTTTCTGCTAGTTGCTCCACTATTCATTTTCGCTCCAACCAAACCATCCCTGTCACTCTTAACGGAGACCCTAAGCACCAGAAGAAAATTGAAATCTCTGGAAAAACGGATTTCTACTTTTGGGGTAATGACCCAGATCACACTGTCGTCTTCGTCGACGAAGAGGTAAAGCGCGCTGGCTACCCAGCTCTCTCCAAAGCCATCTTCTACGAATCTAAAGAGCCCTCAAATATCCTCATTAGCTTTCTGACTTTCGGAATCTACATGCCCACGGGCTGGACGATCACTGGATTCACAGAGGGCGCAGCGGACACTCAATCACCTTCGAACTGACCGTCAGGAAGACTGTCTTCCATGGATGGATATTTGGGCCAAGGATGGCCCTTTTTTTATTTCAAAAAAGCGATCTGCTTCGTTGCGTTCATCCCTCAGTTGTGCGGCTTACTTTTAGTAAGCCTCCGCCTTCAGTCTTCCGCGCCTTGCATCTCATCTTTTTGAAAATAAAAAATACAATCTAATTGAGGGATTTGATGAGATCCGAGAGGAAGTCGTTCTTCACTGTGTCGATCTCATCTTCGCTCAGGCCCACAAAGGTCGTGCGGTCTTGGACCGTCATGGCTTCGGGATAGTTCACGATGAAACGAGAAGGAAAACGTTCGATGTCTTTGCCGTAAAGCTTTCTCTGTTTGGCGTGGGTCATCACCAAGCGCTTGCGGGCGCGAGTAATACCCACGTAGCAAAGGCGGCGCTCTTCATTGATGTCACTGTTTTCGACGATGGTCTTCTTATGGGGAAGAAGCTCTTCCTCCATTCCAACCAAATACACGTAGTCATACTCTAGACCCTTAGAGGAGTGCAGAGTCATGAGGGTTACCTCATGGCGGGTCTCATCTCCGCCTCCGCCTCTGGTGTCTTGCGAGTCAGCCAGGAGAAGTCTCTCGACGAAGGTGCGAAGCGTGGCTTCCGCTCCGAAGCGATCGCTAAAGCGCTGAGCGGAGTTGATAAAATTCATGACATCTTCTTTCTTGCGAGCGGCAAGTTTTGAGTTGTCATAGCTCTTGTCGACGTAGGGCAGGTACTGCACGCGCTCGATCAGTTCACGGACACCGTCGACGAGACCTTTTTGATTGAATATATCTTTGAGGTCTCTCATGGTTTGGGTGAAGTGCTTGATCTCTTCTTTCTTTCCGACCTCTGATTCATGCTCGATGATATTGAAGAGCGGCTGCTTCTGCGCACTGGAGAGGTTCAGGTACTTGTCGAGGCTTGCATTGCCGATCCCACGATTGGGAGTGTTGAGGATTCTTCTCAGGCTCAGCTCATCTCTGGGATTCATGATCACAGACAGATAAGCGATAAGGTCTTTAATCTCTTTTTTCTCATAAAATTTCTGGCCCCCAATAATAGTGTAGGGCACTTGATTAAGGCGCAGCTGATCTTCGAAGGGCGGAATCTGGGTGTTCGAGCGATAAAGGATCGCGACTTCACCCAGATGCACTCCTTTCTTCGACTGCAGCTCGATGATGTCATCCACCACCACGCCAGCCTCGTGATCCGTGTCGTGAGCCGCCCAGAGAAAGGGTTTCTCACCCCCGACCTGAGAAGTGCGCATGGTTTTGTCTTTTCGATTAAGATTTTCTTTGATCACGCAATTAGCAAGTGTGAGGATTGGGGCGTAGGAGCGGTAGTTCTCTTCGAGCTTCACCACCTTGGCTCCGGGGAAGCGCTTTTCAAAGTTTAAAATATTAGAAATGTCAGCACCCCGAAAGGCGTAGATGGCTTGGTCATCGTCACCCACGACACAGATGTTGTTGTGTTTGCAGGTGAGGCCTTGAATGAAGCGGAATTGCAGGCCATTGGTGTCCTGGTACTCGTCGACCATGAGGTACTTCCAGCGCTCGGAATATTTCTCAGCAATCTCCGGGTGAGCTTCAAAGAGTTTGACCACTAGGAACAAAATATCATCGAAGTCGAGGGCGTTATAGAATTTGAGTTTATCTTGGTAGAAGGGGTAGACCATCTCGACGGCGCCATCGTAGGCATTTTCAGGATCATAGTACTCGGACTTCACAAATTCATCGCAAGATATACCTTTGTTTTTGAGCCAACTAATCTTGGACTGTACCATACCTTTATCAAAGGCTTTATTGGCACGGAAATTTTTCAGGCCTTCGCGGATGATGCTCATCTGGTCGGCAGAGTCATAGATGGTGAAGAGGTTGTTGTAGCCCAGGTGATGGATGTCTTCTCTCAGGATCCGAAGCCCCAGGGAGTGAAAAGTGGAGAGAGTCAGGCCTTTTCTTATTTTCGGATTATCCACTAATTTTCGGACACGCTCCTGCATCTCTTGGGCAGCTTTATTGGTAAAACTCAGGGCGAGAATCTCCCGGGCGGAAATTTTGAGATTTTCCAGCATATGGGCCACCCGATAGGTCACTGTGCGCGTTTTGCCAGAACCAGCACCGGCCAATATGAGCACAGGGCCATAGATAGTTTCTGCAGCCTGACGCTGTTCGGGGTTAAGATCGAGGAGCGATACCATAGGGGACAGAATAAGGGATAGGCCTGCACCTCGTCAAAAATCTTCTGAGACAATCCGCTGTGTCAGGAGCTAAAATAGCGGGCATGAAACACCTCATTACCTCAGCACTTCCCTACGCCAATGGCCCCCTTCATTTTGGACATATAGCTGGAGTTTATTTACCAGCTGATATCTTCACGAGACATAAAAAACTCAAAGGTGAGCGGGCGGTGCATATTTCTGGGTCAGATGAACACGGTGTCGCCATCATGCAGAACGCTCAGAAAGCCAAAGTTCCCTACAAAGAATATGTTGATAACTGGCACAATACCCATAAAGCACTTTTTGACCGCTATGAAATCCAATTTGATTTCTTCGGTCAAACCTCCAGCGACTATCACCGCGAGGAAACGCTCAAGTGGTTTCATAATCTGCATGATAAAAAGTTTATCGAGAAGAAAGACGAAAAACAGCTGCAGTGCCAAGACTGTAAAAACTTTCTCCCGGACCGCTTCGTGGAAGGCGAGTGCTATGTCTGTGGTTACAAGGAAGCGCGCGGAGACGAATGTCCAGATTGCGGAACCTGGATCGACCCCTTAAAACTCAAAAATCCAGTTTGTAAGTTTTGTAACTCTAAAAACGTCTCCACTGTTGATTCGTTTCAGTATTACCTTAAGCTCTCGAAGTATCACTCAGAATTTTCGGAGTGGTTTAAAACCAAGAAGAATACCTGGCGTAAAAATGTGATTCCTTTTGTGGAATCACTTTCTAAAGATGAGCTGGTGGATCGTGCGATCACGCGGGACCTCGACTGGGGGATTGACGTGCCCCTGGCGGAAGCCAAAGGTAAAAAGATCTATGTGTGGTTTGATGCGCCGATTGGTTATGTGAGTAACACGAAGAAGTGGTTAGAGACCACTGGATCGAAAGAAGATTACCTCAAGGACTGGTGGCAAAATAAAGACGTCACTATTTCAAACTTCATCGGTAAAGATAACATCATTTTTCATGCCATCATTTTTCCGGTCATGAGCATGGCCAGCGGAATCGTGAACCCTGTGACCGAGTTGCCGGCCAATCAATACGTGAATCTGGAAGGAAAGCAGTTTTCTAAATCTAAGGGCTGGTATGTGGACGCCGATGAAGCCATGAATCTCTTCGGACCTGATGCGCTTCGTTTTTATCTAACCTCGCTGATCCCCGAGACATCGGATTCTAGTTTTACTTGGAAAGGCCTCGAGCTCAAAATCAACAGTGAGCTGGCAAATAATCTTGGAAACTTCGTCAACCGCTCCATGAAGTTTTTGAAGTCTAAGTGGCCAGAGGGAATTTCTGCAGCAGCATTCGAAACCTTTCAAGCCGAAGGGCGCGTGACTGAGCTAGAGACATTGTTCAAGGCACACCATGAGCTTTTGGATTCTTATCAGATCAAGCGAGGCCAGGAGCACATTATGGAGCTCGGTGGGAAAGTGAATCTCTTTATCACGGAGAAAGCGCCGTGGACGCAATTTAAAACCAGCCCTGAGGAAGCCGCTCAAACGATCGCGACGGCCAGTGTGTACACGCTGGCTTTAGGTGTGCTGCTGCAGCCTTATGTTCCGGGTCTCTCGCAAAAAATTCTCGAATACTTTGGCCTGAAGCCATCGGATAAAATCGTAGCTCAGATTTATCAAGGTCATATCCAGTCATTGCTGACTCATTTTAAAACGGGCTTTAAGCTTGAAGTGGAGCCAGCAGGGTTGGTGCCGAAGATTGACCCCAAATTGATCGAGGAGTTGGATCTTAAACTGAAAGCGAAAGTTTAGTGGCGGTGGCGGGCCTTCTCAGGGATCGCCACTCCCCAAGTTTTTATGACGTGTCCTGACTCTGAATCAACTTCCGCAAAAAAGCTCGTGTACTCACCATCCTTACTTTCTAGCTTCACGATCACTCGCTCAACCATGCGGCCTTCATCACCGTCAGAAATGATGTAGGACTCCTGGGGCGATACCTGGAGTGTTTTGAGTTTCGCTCCGCCGATGCGCCGAAGGTTCACTTCGAGTTTTTTTTGCCACTGATCTGAGACTTTGTTCACAAGTCTTAGCTCATTAATGTCTTTAAGGGCAGGGGAGAGAGTCCCGTAGAAGCTGCGATTGCCCTTTTTAAGGGGAGCCGGGGCGAGTACTGCTGGAGGCACCCCTGGGGTCTGGGGAGTATAGGTTGAAGGAAGCGACACATCCGGCTTCGTGCTTGAGCTGTCCTTGGGGTGGGCCACTTCTGTTTTAGGCTTCGTTAAGCGAATGTAGAGGAACACAAGTGTCAGTAACACCATCAGCGCCGAGACAATAATGAGGCGAGATCTCTTCATTCGATTACAAGGAAGTTGAGATCAAAGATCTTGAAGGGTTTGTGGCCAGCGTATTCGATGTCAGTGAACTCGTTCATCGCTGTTGGGCTTGACTCAAAACAATCCGAGCAGTTCGTAAACTGAGCTCTCAGGCGACAGGTGAAGTTGGTGCCTGGTGGAATCCATTTGTTAAGCTCCATCACCAAGACACTCGAGGAAGCAGGGCCGGGGATGTCGCTCAAAGGGATACGCTGGTTAGC
>JAJTIF010000099.1 GCA_021299675.1 Pseudomonadota bacterium
GAAACATCCCAGCCAGAAGTAAACTCCGCAGAGAGTTATGATAAAAACACACTCGCCAATTTTAATCCTTCACTCATGGCTTCACTCGATAACTCACAGAGTGTCTTTGATCGCATGGATGGACGCACCAAGTGGAAGTCTCAGTGTTACAACCGAGCGCACGGCTGGGCTTATGATATGTATACTCAGAGTGGTATCCAGTCCATGAAGGTCTTCATCTTCTTTACTCAGCGATTCATTAAAGCTGAAAAATACAAGTGGTGGTTTCACGTCGCTCCTTATGTCCTCACGCAGATGGATGCCGCTTCAGTAGAGACAGTGATGGATCGCACCTTCACTCGTGGACCTTTGAAGATGAAGGACTGGACGGATAAGTTCATGAGCCGTAATCAAACTTGTCCTGTCGTCACACGCTACTCTGATTATCGTCTAAACCAGTACACACAAGATTGTTATTTGATTAAGACGAGCATGTACTACCGTTCACCTTCAGATATTGAGCGCAATGAGACGGAAGGGCGTCACTTGACTGCTTGGGACCTGAATGGCGTGGCGGATGCGCGCAAGGAAGCATTTAAAAACTGGCGTGATTACAACCCCTAATAACTGCCTGACTTATGTGTTGTTGATATGGAGTGCCGACCTAAGTGTCGGCACTTTTTTTTTGGGATTAAGCTCTGCTGGGAAGGTAAATACGGTTATAAAAGTCGATGAAGATATCCACGTGCATCTGCAGTCTTTCCATTTTCTTTGTCGTGCACCAGGTTTTGCGGATTAGTCGATTGAGGTTGGCCCGTAACATCGCACATGAATGATTTAGAATAAAAATGGGATCAAAACGCTTCTTTTTCAACTCGCCCTGTCCTGCCACCGAGCCGCGACCACCAAGGTGGCGGAGATACTCGCGCCCAGGTAGATAGCGGCTCACAAACTCCGGGTATCGCGGGTGCTCGTCGGACTGAACCAAAGCCGTCGGAGCTATGGTGAAGCTCATTTCTTCAAACATCGCTTTCAGGGTTTTAGTGTGATCATTGTCGCGCGGACCGTACTTTCTCCTCGAACGATCGGCGAGGAGACCGAAAGCAGGGATGCGCCCAACTTTGGCACTTAAAATTGTGCGTTTTGTAGCATCTACAGCGATAGAAACCGTTAGAGGCTTCATCTTTGTGTGCTCACTAGTGATAAGGTCATCAAACTCTAAAGAAGTGACCTTGTTTTTTAGCTGCAGTAAAAGTTCGCTATGTCGCAGCCGGGCTTTCTTTGCCAGATAGAGCAGTTTTCGATCAACGGTGCGTCGGTCGATCTTTAATATAAATGCCGAGCGCCGCATGGAGACACCAGAAACCAGCAGCCGCATGAGCGGGAGATTTTCTCGGCGCTTGTGCTGCTTGAATTCCAGTGTACCGGTGGCAGAAGAGAAATGAGCACCACAGAATTTGCAGTGAAAGCGCTGAATCCAGCGGGATTCGCTTTTGCGATAATAGCGGCCTGATCTAATCACAGGATTTTTGCCGCAAGAAAGTTTGTTGGGACAGGGTTTCATGGGAACAATATATGCAAAAAAAGAGCCTCCTTAAGCTAAGTTTATATATTTGAAAATACTGCAAAGTCCAAAAGATTGATGGAAAAAATGTTGGGTGAAGGAGAAATTATTTCGTTTGTTCTTTCTTATTTACCAACACAAAACTCAGGCAGTTAACAACCCATAAAACTACCGAAAACAAGTTTTGTAAGAGAGTGCCGACCATCGTGTCGGCATTTTTTTTCTTGTATTCTAGAATTTCATTGAAAAGTCTAAACCCACGATCGTCTTCTCATCGATAGGTTTTGTGATGGTTTGAACATAAAACCCAATGTGGGTAAAAGGTTTCTTCAGGAAGAAGTGATTGATCGCCAAACGGACCCGGTCTTCGAGGTTATTGTTAAAGTGTAGACTGTCCTGCTGAGTTCCCCGCTGATCCCAATCAAATGAAATCAACGAAGCGATTTGCCATTGAGGCGACAACTGATAGTTGAGATAGGGCCCAGTGGTCAAAAGAGTGGTCTGCAAATTGGTGGGTAGTCCTCCCACAAAGGGAGGCGGCAATACTTTGCGTTCGTAGTTGTAGCGGATGAGCTGGCTCAACCACCCAGAGGTGAAGCGTGAGGGAGGCAGTTTAAAGCTCACGGCCTGGGAGAGCACAAGACCATACTTGAGTCCGTTGTCTTGCGAGATCTGGGTGGTCGGTAGTTCGACGGAGAAAGTGTGGTACATGCTGGCAACGCCAAGATCAATCCCAGGAGTGGCGATGTAGACACGCGAATCAAAAAGTGTGTTGTCGTTATTTCTCTTCGCCGTATTGATGTGGTGGATGCCCGCCATCGTTACACCTGTCGCCCAGTCACGGGAGAACTGCCAGCGCAGGTTCACGGCATGAAAGGTCTGCAGCGGGCCTCGCCCTTCAAGGAAGATGTTGTAGGTTTCGAGCTCGGGTCCGGTGATGGTGGGACCCATGAGGGCCACGTAGTAGGAGAGTGAGACTTCTTGGGTGAGTTTTTTCCAAAAACTTTTGTCTTCGAAGCGCGTTTGATTGGCCTGGCCAAAAACAGTCGTGGCAGGAAGGACTCCTGCCACGAGTATGAGAATAAAAAATCTAAATCGCATTTCGGTCTCTCAATCAACTAGGGGGCTACGCTGGCCTGCGTTTGGTTAGTTAATTGATTGAGTAGTTTGGCGCGATCACTGAGAGATTCTTTTAGGTTATCAATCACAATCCGACGCTGAACAGTTTCAATGTCTTTAGCTAGACGCGAGCCGATTTCTTCTTTCACTCCTACCCATTCTAGCACGAGATTGTGGAAAAGTGTCTCTTGAATCATTTCTGTTTTTGACATCTCCGCCAGAGCAGCTCCGTCAAACTGACCCGCTTTCTCGCGCTCAAAGAAGAGCTCCAGCTCTTGTCTCTTGGCCGAGTACATCGACTGTAAGCACCAGATGGTGTTGCGCACACTCCAGATGTACATGTTCAAGCCGTTATTACTTGCCTCTTCTACTTTAGAATTCTGCAGATAGAGGACTTCCCACTGACGCTTCATTGTTGATCTGAACTCGGCCGTGGAGAATGTATCTTTCTGGCGGAAGAGATCCGAGTTCGCTTTGAGGTTCGCCAGGATATGGCCCTGCTCGCGACGTGCGGATTTATACTTCTCGCTCATCTTGGTAATCTTCTCAAAGCCATGGGGCTTTTTAAAGTCCGGGTATCTCCAGGTCAGAGTCTGTGTCATCTCTTCCATGAAAACGAAAGCACGTCCGATATAGTAGTCGCCACGCTTTTGTTCACTGTCTTGATCCAGCATCACGTAGGGCTGATCCAGGATAAAGCGCGCCAGGCGATCCCAGAGGTAGAGCTCGAGCTGCTGAGTGCGGTTCACTTCGTTGGTCAGGAACTGCTTAAACTTAGCAGAGAGATTGGGCTCACGTTGACGCAGCTTAAAGATGGTGTTGTTGTAGCGCTCCATCTCACTCCAGGCGCTCTCAACCACCATAGGAAAGTTATACTGCGTTTCCAGCTGCTCGATACGACCCAAGCGGGGAGCGAACTCGAGAGATTCTTCGTAAGCAATCTGCATCTGCTTGAAGTGACCCATTCTCTCGTTCCAGTTAATCGTATCCACTGCGGGCACATCTGTGGTGAGCAGGAGATTAAGATACTGCGGACGGTAGTTGTCACTCTTGCCGGATAGGCTTAAGGGGATACTCACGCCAGGCGTTTGCGTGATGTGCGAAACACCGATGATGTTGGGATTGGTGAACTGAGTCGGTGTGGTCGTTACAGCTGCCGTCTGAGTCACGACAGAAGGAGCCGTGGACGTAGCGGTGTCCATAACTAGCGTCGATTCCGTGGCCGCCGTCCCGGAGGTCATGGCCGTGGCAATAGAACTCTTCACATCAATGTAGGTCGATCTAACTTTACCCACCGCCTGCATGGCGTGAGGGTTCATAGGCATAGTGATAAAGTAGTAAGTGAAAGGACCATACACAGCCAGGGCCACTGAGTAGCCGAGGTTACTCTTCACTGTGTTAAAAAACCACAGCACCTTGGCGATGGTATAGCGGTAGAGGATCCCGCGGATATTATCCATTGGACGGGCCTTAAAGCGGCGAGAAAAAGACGCCCAACGAAATCTAA
>JAJTIF010000328.1 GCA_021299675.1 Pseudomonadota bacterium
TAATCGTCAGCAAGACTACCAACAGGCGCTGAAGTATTTTGAGCAAGCTCTTTCAGTCGATTACCGACCCCTTGATATCTACTATGAGTTCGGGCAGGCTTTGTTCGCCGCCGACAAACTGGTCGAAGCTCGAGGTGCCTTCCGGGAATCTCTTAAGCGCGGCTATAAGCGTGCCGTTTCACTTTATTACATCGGGTTCATTTCTCAGTCCCTGAAAGACTATAAGCGCGCTGTGACCTTCTATCGGGCGATTCAAAAACTTCCCGTCGAAGATCAAGAGGACACCACTCAGGCGGCGGAAATGCAGATCGGCAATATCTACTTGGAGCAAGCTGAGAAGCATCCCGATATCTTCAAGGCGATAGAGTCTTACGTCATTCCTCAATACAAAAAAGCACTGGATTACAACCCTGATTCTAGTCTTGCCAAAGACATCCGCACCAAGATCATCGAGCTCCAGCAAAAATATGAGCTCCTCCTTTTCCGGATGAGAAACGGAAGACCGACAAACATCCCGCCCTACTTCCTCAAGTTATCCCAGGACATTACCTACGACGACAACCCGGTCTTTGCCGCGCTGGAGACGACAAATAGTTCTGCGAAACAAGGCTCTCTCGTCTCTAGGACTGAAACCTTTGGTCGCTACAGTTTCTACTACAAAGATATCTTTAGCGTGAGTCCAGAGCTGCGAGCAAACTATTCGAGACACTTCAATCGCGAACCGCAGATCATTCGCAATGACAACTGGGTCATGGCGCCCGCCCTTCGCACCAGTTTCGAGCACACGTTCAAGAAAAAGCCCGCCTCGTTCTTACTGGACTACGATTACGTCTACACCCAGCGAGATACCCAGGGGACTGGGACACTTGTATTCAACTCGCGCGTGCAAACACTCAGTTTTGGTGAGCGGATCGTGGGGCTTATCGGAAACGGGGAAACCACTTTTCGCATGAGGATGAGAACCTTTGACAGCTTCTCTGCCTCCGCTGATTCTAAAACGCAAGGGGTCTCGGTGGAGCACGTTCAGCCGAGTAAGTCTGGAAAAGTTTGGATCTTAAACTTCGGCTATGACCGCTCCAGTGTGAATGACAGTGTCTTCAACGCCAATACGCTCTTCCTGCGCTCTGATGTGATTTTAAAGCAGTGGCAGTTTCTTAGCATCACGCCGCAGTTTGGATTGGGGCTCACGCTCACTGATCCGGTGAATAATCCCGATCGAGGATTAGAGACTCTCTTGAATCCATCGCTGAGGCTTTCAAGGCCCTTTGCGAAGAGATACCGCATGAGTTTTCATGCGGACTACATGAACAATAAATCCAAAGACACCAGGAATTTTGCCTTCCAGAAAACTTTTTACGGCTTGGAAGTCGAGTATCTATTTTAGGCGGGTAGGGTGATCCGAAAGCTTGTACCTTTCACACCGTCAGACATTGCTTCAATCTCTCCCTGGTGCTTCATGATGATGTGTTTGACGATCGCCAAGCCGAGCCCGGTGCCGCCGGTTTCTCGGTCACGAGAATGATCCACGCGGTAGAATCTTTCGAAGATTCGAGACAAGTGCTCCCGTGGGATCCCTGGCCCATTGTCCGAAAAGGTGATGAGGATTTTTTGATCGACTTGCTGGCTTGTGAGAGTGATTTCAATCTTCTCTGAACCGTACTTGAGAGCATTCTCAAAGAGATTATTCAAGAGCTGGTAGAAGAGTTTTTCATCAGCTTGGATTTCTGGGATTTCAAGCTTGCAGGTCAGGTGCACGGTCTTCGTGGGAAAGATGCCCCGGGAGCTGGCGTGTATCTGCTCAATCATGCGATCAAGGTCTACGCGTGTGATCTCCACCTGGTTTTTAGATTCGATCACAGAAAGATTCAGCAGGTCATTAAAGAGTGCGATCATGCGCTCGGTGTTGTGGAGAATCCTGTCGATAAAGTCGTGAAGCTCCAGTGGGAGCTTGGACTGCTGGGATTTGAGAACCTGGCTGAAGCCTTTGATGGAGGTTAGCGGTGTTCTGATTTCATGGGAGACGTTGGCCACAAAATCGGCCCGCATCTGTTCTGTGAGTTTGACTTCTGTGATGTCAGAGAAGACTCCCACCGCTCCTTTGATGAGTGCGTTCTCTCCGAAGATAGGTGACACGGCAATGCTGTAGTAGCGGATTTCATTTTGCGTTTTGACCTTAAAGCCTCGAAGCTTTTGCGGCACTTTTGTACTGAGAACTGTTTCAAAAACGTCTCGCGCCTCTGCCACGTCTAACACACTCCAAAGCTTTCCTCCTGTTTGCAGTTTTTCTTTATCGGCAAGGAAGCTGGATTCGAAGCGAGGGTTAAAAAAGAGCACATTTTGATTGGCATCCACCGCAAGAATTTCGTTTGAGATTGATCCCAGCAGTGTGGTGAACTTGCTGTTTTCATCTTGAATCGTTTTGAGCTGCATGCGCAGCTTGGTATCAGCGTCTTTAAGAGCTGCTTCAATATGTGCCCATTCATCTTTAACGTAGAAGAGTTTTAACTGCTCCCGAAAGGGGAGATCATGGCCAATGATCGACTCGACGCGACCCAGGAGGCGCTTGATGGGACGAGTGATGAGGTAGAAAGTGAAGCAGGAAAGAAAAAAGCCAGCACCAATCAAAACTGAAAATGCGCTCGTGTGCCCAGGAACGGAGAGCACAAGGGCTGCGTAAATGAGCAAGAATAGAACGAGGTTCAGCCGCGTGAAGCGCCAAAAAAAATACCACGGGTAGTGAGAGCGACTAGAGTCCATCCTTGAATCGATAGCCGATACCACGGATGGTTTCGACTAAACGCCCTGCTGTTGAAAGTTTCTTTCTAAGGCCTGCGATGTGGGTGTCAATCGTCCGTCCAGTGACGTGAATGTTTTCGCCTTGAATCTGTGAGATCAGTTGGGTGCGGGTGAACACGTGCCCCGGCCGAGCAGAGATGATACTCAGGATCTTAAACTCGGTAGAAGTCAAAGAAATCTCTTCTCCCGAAACCTGCACTTTCACTTTCGCCAGATCAATCTCGAGCTCATCGAAGGTCAAAGGCTTTGATTCCTTAATACTTGGTACCGCACGAAGCTGAACTCGCACTCGTGCGAGGAGCACATCAAGGTCAAAAGGCTTGGTGAGATAGTCTTGAGCACCGGCATCTAGACCCGTCACA
>JAJTIF010000209.1 GCA_021299675.1 Pseudomonadota bacterium
AAGCAAACGCAACTGAGCATAGAGAGGCTCCATGGTTTTACCCGTAGCAAATCCCAACTGCAGGGGCTTTTGAATGTACCCCGCCAGCCGGATGGCCAGCTCACGATAAAGCTCTTCCGTGGAATGAAAAATATAAAGTTTCATCGCTTACCCCTGTAAAATATTCGGAATCCGAATTCCATATTTGATTTCCGAATCTCTTTGACCTATTCAGGCAGAATGAAACAGGTCCTGCGCATTCTGATCGTAGAAGATGATAAATATTTTTTATCCCATCTGCGAGAAGTTCTTTCACCATTTGGCCTTCTCGAGGCGGCAGTGAGCCTAGACCAGGCAGCCCCCCTTCTGGAAACTGAAACCTACGACCTCGTGATCACTGATCTGCACCTCAAAGAGGGCCCTGAGGGCATTAAAATAGTGGAGCTCGCTCACCGCAGGAAGATGCCTGTGATCATGCTCACAACCAGTGATGAAGAGGAGCTGCTGACCCAGGCCTACGCCCGTGGGGCGCTTCATATCCTGCGTAAATCTCAGGTCAGAGAGACTCTGCCTGGCTTCATCAAATCAATCTTTAAAACCGAATCATTGAGCCAGCAGCGGCTCTTTGAGAGCCGCTATCCTACTCGTCACGCTCCCTTGAAGGCAGATATTTTAAAACTGCTTCAAACTCCTTGGCAGGGGCGCTCGCTGCTCATCATTGGACCCACAGGGACCGGTAAAACAATGCTGGGCAAGCTCTTGGCCGAGGAGCTGATAGGACAACAGGCACCCTTTGTTCATCTGAACTGCTCTGAGATCGCAGACAGCTTGATTGAGAGTGAACTTTTTGGTCACGAAAAGGGTGCATTCACTGGTGCGGACACTAAGAAGATTGGAAAAATTAAAAGTGCAGACGGAGGGATTCTTTTCCTGGACGAAGTCGCCACCATGTCACAGGCCATGCAGCAGAAGCTCCTGCGTGCCATAGAGGATAAGACCTACTTTCCCGTGGGCGCCGTTAAACCAGAAAAGAGCAACTTCACCCTTATCACGGCAACCTGTGAGAACCTTAAGCAGAAGATGAGTCTGGGCCAGTTCAGAGAAGATCTCTTCTATCGGATCTCCTCTTTGCAGATTGAGATCCCTGCTCTCAAGCAGAGACCCGAGGATATTGATGTGTTCACTCAGTTCTTCCTTAAGCAAAGCGCTCGGCACGTGATTCTCTCCGAAAAAGCAAAGGAGGAGATTCGGCGCAAAGAGTGGCGCGGAAATTTACGTGAACTCAAACAGTTCATCCTCGACTTAGCTGACTCCCATAAAGGGATCATTGACGAGATCAAACCAGAATTGGGTTCCCTGACTAGTTCAGAGGGTCTACTGAATGCGGAAATACGCAACTACATCGAAAAAAATGGGCTTCGAAGCTATTTTCAATTGGTTGAAAGCACGATTCTTAAAGAGCTTCTCCAGAAGTACAATGGCAAGATCACCCAGTGCATGAAAGTCATGCAAGTGAGCTCGTCGGCGATCTATCGCATCCTTCAGGAACACAAGCTCTAAAATTTTGGCACAGTCCTTGCTTTAGGGCAGATACCAACAAGGAGTATCTTCCATGTCACTACAAACCAACATCTTAAAAGACTACCGAGCCCTCTTCCCTCAAGACACCTTAAGAGAAATCTCAAACCGCACAGGCATCCAACTGACGCGCGTATTTCGCCTGCTCAATGGGTCACCCATGAAGCTTGCGGAGTACGAGTCTTTCTATGATCTCATCGAGCTAGAAAACACAAAATCAGAAAATATCAGTGCGCTCAAGCTCTTGCGCAGCCATGGACACAAACTCAGTGGATCCGAGATGAGCAAGATCTTTGACTTCATCCAGCGCAAGATCCAGTTCAATGAATTGGTGACGAGTCAGCAGATCATAAGCATTCAAAAACAAGAACTCGCCTAAGAAAGGACACTCTCATGAACACACTAACCTGCGTCGAACGCCTTATTATTGAATCCCTCGGGAGAAGCGAAAAAAATGTGACCGAACTTCACCAGGACACCACTCTGAGCCATCGGATACTCATGAACATCCTGAATGCCTTGACCCTTCGGGGCATCACTCAGCAAAAGGAGGGAAGATATTCCATCTCTAAGCACATGAACCCAGAAACCCTCGGTGTCATAAAGGACAGTCTGGGTCAGAAGACTGAGGCGCTCGAGCTCATCGAGAGCATGCTGAGCCAGGAGAGCATCGTACGGCTTAAAAAAGTCTACATCTCAGAAAAAGACAAACCCATTTTAAATGCACTTCTTAATAACCTTAATAACTTTTTCCAAACACTCCCGGAGGCGCCAAAAAATGTAAGCCTTAGCGACTTCTCTCTTTTTATCTGGGGTGAAGACCAATACGGAAAGAACATCAATCGTATGATGAAAGGATTGCTATGAAACTTCTACTTATAATTTTACTGATCTGTTCTTGTGGCAAGAAAAATAAATACGCGGTTGATTCCCTAAACCTCTTCTACCCCAACAGTGACATGGATGGCGACGGGGTGACAGACATGAAGGAAGTCTCCCAAGGCCGAAACCATTTAATCGCTGACATAAATACAAACAATTCCATAGTAGATGATAACTTTGTCCTGATTGATGGGGCGCTAAATGAGTTTGAGATCAAAATTAAACCCAAAAGGATTATTCGCATCGAACTTTTGAGAAAAGTTCTCGGCTTAGACACGGGAGTCATCAGTGACACAAATAAACTCACTGTGGATTTTAATTCCAGTGAAGACTTCTGGAAATTTTATCACTCTGGTCGTAACTTTTATCACTATTATTTTAAGGCTAATAAAAATCAAAGCTACCCGCTGCCTGTGGATTTCGAAGAGAAAAGATCCCTTGAGCTAAATAACTTCTCTGATTATGGGATTTTAGATCAGGTCAAACAATCAACCTATCGCCTGATCATCTCCACCCCACAAAAAGAGGTCATTTATTATCTTCATCCTTCAATTTCTCTCATCAGGTTCTTAGAGACAGAGCATGGTGCCCACTTCTCCCAGGGAGTGCTCACGAAACTTGACTCAGATGAATCTAGCAATCAACTTACGGGGAAGCGATGGGACTATGTGACTGATGCTTTAGAGACCATGCAAGAACCGAGAGCAGGAAGAACCTATGCTTTTATCTTTGCTGACATATCTGATTATCAAAGAGCAGATATTTTGGATGGGCGCAAGAGTTGGGATTTAAAACATAAGTCCACATTTGATCACCGCCTAGAGAAAACAATTTTTATCCCGAGCTTTTACAAAAGGGAGATTCAAGTCTCAAAAACGCAACACGCCGTTCAAGTTGGCGAGCACCTGTTCAATTGTTTTATTACTGAGCAACTCGATCAAGGTTTAAGACCTTACACGGCTACTGCTGAGCAGATTCTAGACTGGTTGAAGCCCTTTTTCTTAGAGGATATCAAGTTGCACTGGTCTTACTTTTCAAGCAGGGGAATTACTGTCCGTGTAAGTGGAAACATATCTAAGTACAGAAACTTGGCACTTCTGAATTCAAAGGTCAGTGATGCAACGATTGGAATTGGTGTCACTGAATCAAACTGTAACTTTTCTAGACCACATGTCGTCCCTCATTCTTTGTACACAGGGCACAAAGAATATTACTTTGCTGATTAGCCGCAATTAGATATGATGAAGGGATGGAAGTCTTCATCATATCCTCTAACATTCGATTCTCCACTCACGATGATGGCCCTCATGCTTGGCCTCTGAGAAAAAATATCTTGGCGCAGATCTACCAAAAATACTCCCCTATCATCATTGGCACTCAAGAAGGTAGACAACCGCAGCTCGAGGAGCTGCAAGAGATTCTTCCCGGATATACACTTGCTGCCACTCATCGCAGCTGGCTTCAAGAGCGAATGTACCCTTGCATTTTTTTTCAACAACAAAGGGTGCAGCTTCACGACAGCGGTGACTTTTGGTTGTCGCTTACTCCCTACGTGGACGGAAGCTCATCGTTTGAGAGCATGTTTCCCCGCCTTTGCACTTGGGCATGTCTTGAGTTCGAAGGCACGAAATTTCTCGTCTTCAACACTCACCTGGATCATGTGAAATCTTTGACTCGGGAATCTCAAGTCAGTGTAATCTGCCAAGAAATTAAACGACTTAATCCAACCAACTTACCAGTCGTCATCATGGGAGACTTCAACGACTCTCCTCAGTCAGAGACCAGAAAAATACTTCATAGGCATTTTCTGCGCTTGCGTGATGACTGGTCGGGCCCCGAGGAAGCAAGTCACCACCCCTTCACCGGGATCAATCGTGAAGGGCAACGGATTGACTGGGTTTTGCATGACTTTGAAAAGAAAGCTGAACTTCATCTCAACAAAGAATCCGTTGATGGAATCTGGCCTTCGGATCACTTCCCGCTTGTAGTAAAACTCAGATTCTAGTCGCGACTTCGTCGCCGAGTTTAATATATGTCTCAATACCTTTTGCCGTGTTCTCCAAGATGTCCTGTGACGGCGCCCAGGCACCTTTCTCTCCCAGGATCACAACCGTTGAGCCACCGAAGAGAAAATATCCTTTCTCGTCGCCTCTGCTAAATTTTTGATCCCAGGGGTGTGACTGGACAATTTTACCCACACAGATGGCCCCAACTTCTATGTAAGCAATCCTTCCAAAATTCTCCGTTTCTAAAATACTGACCTGCCGCTCATTGGCGATCAAAATGTCAGATTTTAATTTAAGCGCGAGAGGGTTCACTGAATCGTATTCCCCATGGATCATATAGTGTTCAAGGACCTGGCCGGAATCTGGGTAGTGGTAGCGGTGATAATCCACAGGACACAGTCGAGCCACCATCAGGGGCCCTCCCTCAAAAATTTTTGCGAGCTTCGGATTGGCGAGCATCCCCTGAGCTGTAAGATGTTTTCCTTTCACAGGAAATGTTAGGTCTTCAGTGATCGTCTTAAATCCGACGTAGCGGGCCTCTGCAAAGGCGGGCATCTGCTTGGGATTTTGCACAAAGGAGCGCTGGCCCGGCTTAAACTTACGAATAAAAAATTCATTAAATGAGAGGTAGCTATCTTCCACGTTGGCAGCAGGATGCGAGCCACCTTCGTACTCCTGAATCGGGATATTAAATTTTTGAATAAAGGGCCTTACTTTCTTATGGGAGGCGGGCTGGTCTTGGAAATGGCCATAAATCTGTGAGAAATATTTGTTAGCGAAAACTCTTCCCGTCAACTTTCCTAGACTCGAATCGTAAAGAAAGCGAATAAAACGGTCACCGTACACCAGCTCTGTTTCTATCTTCTTATTTGCACGATGCCAAAAGCGGATAGAAGATGAATTTTGCGACGTGTCCATGATAAATCCTGTTGGGAAGAAAGCCTCAGTCTACTATACTCAAATTCGAACTCAAAACAAGGAGTGACCATGTTAAAGTTCGCCGCCAGTATCTTAACTCTCTGTCTCATTCTTCCCTCTGCTAAAGCCCAACTCTTGGAAGTTGAGAAAAAAACGATCGCCCTCTACAAACAAGTACTACCGACGGTCGTCAACGTCTCTAACATTAAAGTAGCTCGCTCATTTTTTAATGAGACCGTCGAAGTCCCCCAGGGCGCAGGCTCTGGATTTGTGTGGGACACAACCGGTCACATCGTGACGAATTTTCACGTGGTCAACGGTGGAGATGATTTCGTTGTGACTTTCCACAACGATCCAACACAGTACCAAGCCGTGCTGGTGGGATCCGAGCCCAAAAAAGATTTAGCCGTGCTCAAGCTGCAGGAAAAACCTAAAATGTTGACCCCCATCATCGTAGGCAGCTCGAAAGAGCTACAAGTCGGGCAGATGACTTTGGCCATCGGTTCACCCTTTGGGCTCGACCACACGCTCACCACCGGGATCGTTTCTGCCCTCGGAAGAAAAATTGATGGGTTCGGGGGAGTGAAAATCCACGACATGATTCAAACGGATGCTGCCATCAACATGGGTAACTCCGGCGGGCCTCTGCTCGATTCATCCGGAAAACTGATTGGGGTGAACACGATGATTTTTTCCACCTCGGGCTCTAGTGCGGGATTGGGATTTGCTGTGCCCGTTGACACGGTCAAGATGATCGTCCCACAGCTCATCCAGCACGGAAAAGTTATCCGCCCAGGCATAGGAATCGGTGTGCTTCCCGAAGGAGCTAAAAAACGCATCGGCATCCAAGAGGGTGTGGTCATCACTTACGTGGATGAGACGGGCCCTGCTGGGAAGGCGGGACTCAAGGGGCTTGCACAAGACCGCCGCGGCCGCGTGATCATGGGTGACGTACTGATTGCGATCGATAGCAAAGAAGTCAATAGTCTCGACGACATCTTTCATGCTCTTGAAAAATACAAGATCGGCGACACCGTGGTGGTGAAGTTTCTGCGCGAGGGTGTAAAGAAAGAAGTTAAGATTAAACTACAGGCGCTCTAGATTCGAGAGAGCGCTTTCAAGGGTTTCTTGCTTCTTGGCAAAACAAAATCTAAGGTAGCCCTCTCCCTCTTTCGATTTCAGATAGAATGAAGAAGGGGGAACCGTGGCTACCTTTTTATTTTTGATTAACTCCATCGCATAATCCACATCACGCTTGGTTGTTTTATTGGCGATGGGAACCATCATGAAGTAGGTCCCTTTTGGAATGGCAAAAGTAAATCCGAGCTTCTTCATGCCCTCATAAAAATAATCACGCTTCTCTTTATACTGAGCTTGAAAGCCTGGGACATAGCCCTCTAATCGTTTCAGGCCTTCGGCTACAGCCTCTTGCATAGGAGTGCTTACAGAGAAAGACACATACTGATGCACTAAGCGAACCGCTCGGCTAAGGTGCTCCGGCGCACAAACCCATCCGATCTTCCAGCCAGTCAGACCAAAGGTCTTACCAGCGGAGCTGATGGTTAAGGTGCGCTCTTTCATGCCATCCAGAGTCGCCATTGGGATATGAGTGGCGCCATCAAAAAGCAGGAACTCATAAACCTCATCAGAAATCACTAGGAGATCATGCTTTTGTGCGAAGTGAGCAATCTGCTGAAGCTCTTCTCGCACCCAGACCTTGCCAGTTGGGTTATGAGGATTGTTGATGATGAGAATCTTAGTCTTACTGGTCACCGCTTTCTCAAGCTCCCCGACATCCACTGTGAAGTCTGGTGCGTGCATGGTCACCGGGACCGCTTTAGCTCCAGAGAGCTGGATGGAAGCGACATAGGAGTCATAAAAGGGTTCGAGCACGATCACTTCATCGTCGCGATCTAAGAGTGCCGTGAGAGTCGAGTAAAGGGCCTCAGTGGCGCCGACAGTGACCGTGATTTCTTGCTGCGGATCATAGACGAGCTTATAAAAGCGTTTGTAATATGAGGAGATTTCCTCACGCAGATGTAGTGACCCCATGAAGGGTGCGTATTGGCCATGCCCTTCCTGAACCTTCTGATTCACAATATCTTTTAACCACTGGGCGCCATCGAAATCTGGAAATCCCTGGCCCAAATTAACTGCTTGGTTTTCGCGCGCAAGCTGCGAGATGACTCCAAAAATAGAGTCCTTAAACTGAGACATTTTGTGGGCAGCGGTTTTCATGACGATCCTTAGAGACGAGGGTCCATGGCATCGCGGGTAGCTTCGCCAATCAGGCTTAGCATCGTCAATGTCAAAAACATCACCAAGGAGGGAAACACAGCAAGCCACCAGCCGATGGTGAAGTTCTGTTGAGCTTGGTTCAGTAATTCTCCCCAGCTTGGTGTGGGTGGGGTTAGCCCGAAGCCCAGGTAGTCTAAGCTTGCAAGTCCAACAATATTTCCTGAGATCACAAAGGGAGTGAAGGTGATCAGCGGACCAAGAGAATTGGGAAGGAGGTGCTTAAAAAACACTCTGATATCAGAGGCGCCCACTGCTCTTGCCCCTTCGACGAACTCCATTTTTCTATTTTTAAGAAACTCTCCTCGCACATAGTAGCTGATACTGATCCACCCGAAGATGCACGAGATGATGACGAGTAAGCCCAGGGATGGCTTGAAGATCGCGATGATGATGATGAGGAGGAAGAACTGGGGAACTGTGCTGAGAATTTCTACAATTCTCTGGCCCCAAAAATCCACCGCTCCACCCTTCCACCCCATGATCCCACCGGCAATCGTGCCGAGCATGAAAGTGATGAGCCAAACGAGTAGAGCATAGGTCATCGAGTAGCGCAGACCGTAAAGTAAGCGGGTCAAAATATCTCGCCCACGGTCGTCGGTTCCAAGCCAATTTTCAGCACTAGGTGGAGAGGGATAGCGATCCACGCTCTGATTTGATTCGTAAGGATCCCACTTGACCACGGGCCAGATGACCCAGTCATTTTCTGAAAGGGTTACTTTTCGGTAATCCGGATTCACGAGATCCGTTTGATTGAAATCGGAGGCAGGATAGGTATTGAGAATGGGGTAATAAGTGACGTTATTGTAGTGAATAACAAGCGGCTTACTATTGGCCCACCACTCAGCGGTGTAACTGAGGAAGCAAAAGAAACCTAGAACCCACATACTAGCGAGGGCCAATTTCTTACGTTTAAAGATCCGCCACCGTTTCCGGCTGACTTCGTTTGCTAGGTATTTTTCAATCATGTGTAATCAATCCTCGGATCGACGATCACGTAAGCCAGATCGCTTAAAATATTTCCCACAAGGAAAAGAACACTTTGGAGGAAAACAAGACCCATGATGACGTTGTAGTCTCGGGACAGGACTGACTTATAACTCAACAGACCAATCCCATCGAGCTGAAAGATCGTTTCCAAGAGAAGCGAGCCCGCAAAGAAAATAGTTAAAAAGCCACCAAGCCCCGTGACAATTGGAATCAGCGCGTTTCTGAGAGCGTGCTTGAGATAAACCTTCTTCTCATCGAGGCCCTTGGCTCGAGCAGTACGAATGTAATCCTTCTTGATTTCTTCCAACAGACTATTCTTCATCAACAAGGTCAGTGAGGTAAAGGATCCGATCGTGTAGCAGAAGAGCGGCAGGATAAAGTGATGAACCCGATCAAAGATTTTTCCCATGAGACTCAGCTCATCGTAGGAA
>JAJTIF010000086.1 GCA_021299675.1 Pseudomonadota bacterium
ACGTGGTTTAATCGTAAAAAAACGTCCACCTGTTTTGTCGACGCGCCCCAGGTCTTGGATCTCTTCGTTACGGTAGATCACACCTTTGCGGTCAATCGTCCACACGGAGTCTTTGTCCGAAAAATAGTTCGCGCCAGAGAAATCAACTTTGCGAGGAGCTTCGAACTCATCCTTATCGATGCGGTAGAAGAAGCCGTTCTCATCAATGGTCGTGATCTGACGTTTATCGTTGATGTAGAACTGACCGCCCTTCGACGTGACCATGTAAGGGAGGATGAACTGGTTAAGGTTATACATGAAGCCCTTCGCATCGATGGTCAGCACCACTCCGTTCGGTCGAATGAGGTAAGACTGAGCAAAAGCTCCAGAGAAGGTGACGCTTAAGCCAAGCACCATTCCAAGAAGATATTTCATAAGGGCCTCCGATGTTTTGAGCTGGGGTACTATAGCCCAAATGTAAACAGGCAGGGGGCTTGCGTGAAATAATTACTTGCTCGGCTTGAAGTCCAGGGCGACGGAATTGATGCACCAGCGTCTTCCCGTGGGTTTAGGCCCATCGTCAAACACATGACCCAAGTGAGCCTCACAACCGGCGCACTTGGCTTCAATCCGATGCATGCCATAGGAGAAGTCATCAATGAGCATCACGGCCTTGTTGTCTTTGACGTCCCAAAAACTAGGCCAGCCGGAGCCACTATCAAACTTCGTCTCAGAATCAAAGAGCTGCTGACCGCAGGCGATGCAGAAATACTCGCCCTTCTCGTAATGTTTATTAAATTTCCCACTAAAAGGGGCTTCGGTTCCACCGAGGCCACAAACTCTCAGCTGTTCTGGTGTGAGTTTCTGTTTGAATTCATCTTTCATCCTGTTATTCTACCTCCTATCTCTTGGAGTTTTAAAGTGAGTTCATCAACTGTCTATCTTTTGGCCCTCGGTGCGAATTTTTTCTTCAGCACAGCGAGCCTTATTTTCTCACTCTACTCCAAAAAATTCTCACCCTGGTGGGTCAACCAGCTCAAAGTCTCGATCGCCATTACGCTCTTCGGGATCGCCTGCCTGCTTACCCCCACGGTAGCAGTGAGTTATAAGGCGATTGGTTTTCTCATGTTCTCAGGCTTCATCGGTCTGTGTATCGGGGATCTCTTTCTTTTCAAGGCCTACACCACCCTCGGCGCCGGACGCTCCCTGGTGCTCTTTAGTTTTCAGCCCATCCTCTTGGGTCTCTACGGCTGGATTTTTCTTTCGCAGGTTTTGAGTCTCAATCAAGTGGTCGCCGTCACCTGCATGATCGCCTGCCTCTTCGTCTTCTTGCTCGAGCGCAATAAACTTACGGGCTCGTGGGATCTTAAAAGTTTTCTCTGGGCTTTTGCCGGGATTTTTCTGGATGCCTCGGGTGTGATGCTCACACGCGAAGCCTACGAGATGACAGAGGGACTGGATTCCATGCAGGTGAATTTCATCCGCTGTACGGGAGCGCTTCTTGGTTTTGTTCTGATCAAACCGAAGATGTTTGTCAGCATGTTCGGTGACTTTATGCAGATGAAAAAGCGTGAAAGCGCGCTGATTATTATTGCCTGTATCTGTGGAACTTTCGTATCCCTTTCACTCTACTTAGCTGCGCTCAAGCACGCGCACATGGCATCGCTGACGGCCGTGGCGATCACAGGTCCGGTGTGGGTTTCTATCCTCGAATGTTTCTGGGAGCGCAAGCTTCCTAACCGCTATCTCAGTGCCGCTTTTGCGCTCTTTGTGCTCGGTTTCTACTTTATGGCCAAATAAGGCCGCTTCTCCTCAATATAATTTGTTAACCTATGGATTTTCCAAGTTTTTCCTTGTCACCCCTCTAAATAATTAATACTCTACACGGATTCCAAGGAGTCCCCATGAGTTTGTTGTCGGATTTAAAAAACCGCGTACTGGTTTTAGACGGTGCTATGGGCACTATGATCCAGCAGTACAAACTCACCGAAGAGGACTACCGCGGTACCCGCTTCAAAGATTTTCCGCGACCTCTTAAAGGCAACAATGATCTCCTGGTGCTCACCAAACCTGAAGTGATCGAAGCCATTCATCGCAAATACCTCGAAGCCGGCGCGGACATTATTGAAACCAACACCTTCAGTGCCCAACGCATCTCCATGAGTGACTACGAAATGGAAGATCTCTCTTATGAGATCAACCTCGTCTCGGCAAAAATGGCAAAAAAACTCTGTGTTGAGTTCACCAAGAAAGATCCCACGAAGCCGCGCTATGTGGCGGGCTCCATCGGGCCCACGACTAAGACCGCCTCACTCTCTCCGGATGTGAATAACCCGGGCTTTCGGGCCATCTCGTTTGATGAACTCAAACTCGCCTATAAAGAGCAAGTCGACGCTCTCGTGGTCGGCGGCAGTGATATTCTTCTCGTCGAAACGATCTTTGATACTCTCAACGCGAAAGCCGCGCTCTTTGCAATCAGTGAGTATTTTGAAGAGAAAAAGATTGAACTCCCCATCATGGTCTCCGGCACGATCACCGATCAATCGGGCCGCACACTCTCGGGTCAAACGGTTGAAGCCTTCCTCTACTCAGTGTCGCACTTGCCACTGCTCTCTATTGGACTGAACTGTGCGCTCGGCGCGGATCTCATGCGCCCTTACGTCGAAGTGCTCGCCAATAAAGCTCCCTTTCATATTTCCGTCTACCCCAACGCCGGACTGCCGAATCAATTTGGCCAATACGACGAAACTCCCGAGTACATGTCAGGCGTCGTGAAATCATTTATTGAAAAAGGCTGGGTGAATATCGTTGGTGGGTGTTGCGGCACGACGGACCATCACATCCGTGCCATCGCTCTCGCTGCACAAGGAATGAAGCCACGCTCACTTCCCCACTTCGAGCCCACTCCCAAGTGGTCGGGCCTTGAACCCCTCACCATCTTCCCCGGATCTAACTTCATCAACATCGGTGAGCGCACCAATGTCAC
>JAJTIF010000414.1 GCA_021299675.1 Pseudomonadota bacterium
GTTCAATGGAAACGGGAAGTCTTTGACTTAGACCAAAAGAAGCTCGCAACTCTTAAGGCATCACAGGGGTGGACAAATGCGGAGCTGGCCTGTCATTTCGGGGGTCAGTGTCAGCACTATTAAGGTTTACCTGTACGACTATGATCGGACGGGGAACAAAGTGATGACTCCCAAAAGCAATTGAACGTTACCTAAAGTATTGAAACTCTATTGAGCCTAAAATTCATTGATCTCTTTTGGTATAACAGTTATACTGTTGGTGATGCGGTTTAAATTTGATGATAACAAAAGCACACTGATTAAGGCCAATCCTCGAAGGGGGATTGATTTTAATGAGGTTCAGGAAATCTGGTCTCATCCTTATTACGAAGATTTTCGTAGCGATGATCCAGAACAGTTTCGTGCGATTGGTTGGGTTAAAGGCAAACTGTATTCTGTGATCTTCGAAGTACGAGAAGATGCAGAGGGTGAGTTCTTACATTTAATCACCCTTTGGAAGTCAACCAAAGAAGAGGTCAAACTTTATGAAAAAAATGTCTAAAAAATCGACTCGAAAATTATCTGCAGATGCAATCGCTGAAATGGCCGACAATGGTAAGAACATCTCAAAATTTTTTTCTAATTCTGGGACTATGAAGAGTCCCATTCAAAGGGTGAATGTGGATTTCACGGAGACCATGCTCGAAGAGTTAGATTCTATTGCGGATGAGTTAAACATCAGTCGGCAGGCAGTGATTAAGACTTATCTTCGCCAAGCACTCGACCAGCACTATATTGCCAAGTCGAAGGTCAGTTAAATCTCAGAGCAGGTTCGGCCAGCGTAGAAGTGGTGGAGGACGCCCCATAGTGGTCGAACACCCTGTGATTGTTAAAAGATCACACTCAGTTCAATGGAAACGGGAAGTCTTTGACTTAGACCAAAAGAAGCTCGCAACTCTTAAGGAATCAAAGGGATGGACAAATTCTGATCTGGCCCGTCATTTCGAGGTCAGTGTCAGCACTATCAAGGTTTGCCTGTACGACTATGATCGGACGGGTAACAAGAAAGGGGTTCGCTCTGAGTAAGCTGATCTGAGTAGCAGTTAAATGGCTTAGTAAAGCTGGTCGAAGGGGGTGACTGACCCGGTAGATAAAACAAAATCGCCTGAGCTTTTAGCCTCAGGCGATTGGAAATTATTTGTCGTTATTTCTGGTAAGTAGATCGATTGCTAGTGCTATTGATCTAGAAAAGACTTGATATAAATCTGAACAGCAGCTCTATCCTCGGGACTAATCTCTCTATTTAAAGGCATTCGATTTTCTACAGGCGTATCCTTATTCAACCGATAGACGAAATGATCATAAGAAGATGGGTCTTCTTTAAATCTTTCAATAAGACTTTCAGGTTTAAATGAATAGCCTGTGAAGTCATCATTCTTATGACATTCCAAGCAGACATTTTGAAAAACTTTCTTGCCTTGAGTTAACTGGTCTTGGTTCACGCTCTGAGAGCTGATGCTCTGAAAGCTCAAGGTCTCAAGTCCTTTTTTGCCTTCATCCGCTAAGCTTTGACAGTCCACATCCATTCCCCCTTTTTCAACATTAATGATAAAAGGATAGATCGCGGAATCATTTTTACTAAAGAGTTTAAACAAATACTGATCATCTAATCCACCTTTGGAATATTTAGATATAACCTGATGGTGCACTGAAGATCTGAAGTATTGAATATTAAAACTAGTATCTAGGAATTGCGTATCAACTCCAAGAAGGTTCATAAAATTTTCAAAGTATTTGTCCCTATATTCGCCGTAGCCCATTTTTGTGTCTCTTGAAAGGCTATCGATTTTTGTAAAAATCATTTTTTTATCTTCGGGCAGAGTCTTCCTGAAAAAGTCCTCACCGCATGCGAACAAAGTTAGAAGTGCTGCTTTAAAATCTTTATACTCTGGATGACTTGTCAAAATTCGTTTAACTCTTAAAAGATTCATGTCCACTATATGCTCAGTAAAATTAATGATTGTCTGAGCTTTCTTAGTTCTTGAGCCGATGTCAGATTTATTAATGAGAGCAGCTTGATCAGAAAGCTTTTGAAGGTGCCTATAACGAGGATGATCCTTGGCTGATTGTACAAACCTTTTGACTTCGTCCAGCTCGGCAGAGCTTAACCTTCCATCATTACTTCCATAAGCTCCGGACCAAAAATTATACCCATTCCAATTAGGTCTTAAATCAGATCCATGGCATCCAATACAACTTTGAGGGTTTTTAATTACTTTTGGCTTTCGAGAACCAAAATCAATTTCATGAGCTGAAAACGTGGCCTTGGTTTTATCAAAAAGAATCAGTTCTATTTTGTCTCCATTCTTCTGAGAATTATCACCATTGAAGCTAAAAACTAGCTGAGCAGTTTTTGAGAAAACTAATGCTCGTGGCTTCTGATAAGTTGCTCCATGTAGACTATGGGAAGTGTGCATTAAGACAAAGTTCGATTTGGTATTCTGGTCAAAGCCTTCAATAAATTCTGGTATCGTTGTTACTTTTTTATCGATGATGTAGTTTTCGATAGCTTCAATTGTGTAAGGCTCTTTCAGATGCGCAAAAGCCTGAGCGTGCAAGAAAAAGAGTAAGAGTAAGAGTAGTAGCTTCATACAGCCCTTTTTGCAAAGGTGTGGCCATAGCTATATGGGCTAACACACTGGAACTACTGTCTATAATGCTCGACTAAGTGTCGATAAATTAGTCAAATGAATATTTCTCTACAATTTAATTACAATCTGGAATTCGCCTCTGTGACATCAAGGCTTGGCCTTCACGTATGTTCCTCTCTAGTACGTGGAAACTCTCTATGCGAGGCCCCCCCTGTGTGCGGAAACTCTCTGTGCGCGGAAACTCTCTATATGCGGAAAGATGGCACTATTTAGGACGTTTCGCGTTTAATTGAGAGGATTGAAATTTTTCCGGAGAGGCTGGAGATTCACTACGAATTATGACGTTCTAAAAAAGTGAGTTGGTTAATGCCAACTCACTTTTTTTGGCAGTCGATGGTTCGACCAGCTTGACTAGTGGTGGGACAAACAGGACTTGAACCTGTAACCACCCGGTTATGAGCCGGGGGCTCTAACCAATTGAGCTATTGTCCCACAGTGGGGTAGACTTTACCCTATGAACACCTCATTCACCAAGTATTCAGCGAACGGAAATCACTTCATTCTTTTTGACGAGATGCAAGAATCGGCTTGTATCACGGCTCAAGCGATTCAAGATTGGTGTCATCCCACGCTGGGGATTGGCGCTGATGGAGTGGCGAGCCTCTCACCCCACACTCAGCTCGATTTTACCTTCCGGCTTTGGAACTCCGATGGCGGTGAGGCGGAGATGTGCGGCAACGCGGCGAGAGCGGCGGCTTTTCACTACCTCACTCACCACAGCTCAAAAAAAGAAGTGCGTTTTAAGACTATGAACGCCGAGTACCTGGCGCGTCTCGAGGGAGAGCGCCTGTGGCTTGAGATGAGTGAGAAGACAGAAAATACTAAGCTCGATCCTGCGCTGTTTAAGTCCTATTTAAATTTTTATTCGGCTGATACGGGCGTGCCGCATCTGGTGTTGCAGGTGAGCGACGTTGAAAAAGTCGATCTCATGAAGGAGGCCCCGCTCTGGCGCTTCCATAAGATGTTCGAGCGTGGCACCAATGTGGATTTCATCTCTGTTCCCGATAAGACCGTTGCGAAAGTTTTTTTGCGCGTCTACGAGCGCGGAGTGGAAGGAGAGACCTGGTCCTGTGGCACGGGCGTGGCAGCTGTGGGCTGGGCCTGTAAAAAATTCTTCGGCTGGAGCAGTGACATCAGCGTCGTCACGAAAGGTGGCGAGCACCGGATCCGGTTTGTGAATGAAAAGCTGTGGTACTCAGGAGCCATTAAGCTGGTTTTTAAAGGCCAGCTTTAGAGCCCAAAATTAAGTTTGAAATTGAGTGATGTTGTCTGCACGATCCGCGAGAGACCGCCCAGGCGATTGAGTTGCACGTCATCCAGCCAGTGGTACTCATAAACCATGAAAAAATCTTCGAGTAGTTTAACCTGTGCTGCGAGCCTTTGCTCTGCGAGGCTATCGTCGAGCTCGATGCTCCAGGTGGAGATCTCTTGGCGTGGACGATAGAGGGTTTCACTGGTCAGCATGAATTCTTTGGAGAAAGGCACTTCAAAATAGAGGCGAAAGGCGTGGCGCAGGCCTTTGATCTGCTCTTCTTGCACTCGCAGTTGCTGGTTGAAGGTTTCGTGAGTGCGGATCTCATAAGTGGGAGCATAACTAAACGTGACTTTTTTAAAGGTGTCTCCGTCTTTGTAGTTCCAGGTCATGCCCACGGGCGCAAAAAGATAATGCTTCTTGGGTGTGGAGAGTCGCCCGAAGCGCTGCTGACGGAAGGTGAGATCGGTGTAGAGGTCGAAATTCTCAGAGAAGTTCTTCACGGAAAAGCGTGCACTGGCCAGACTCGACTCGTTGATGATCTCGTCACCCGTGGCTGAGTTGCTGGCGCGCAGAGAGACACGATCCAGGTTGAGGTTCATCTTATAGCGAGTTCCTTCGTTGGCGATGCTGCCCCCGTAGCGGATGTTCTCGATGGAGTTCTGTCCGCCTTTCTGTGTAGTCCAGGGGGAGGCAAAGATCGAGGCCTTCACCACTTTAAAGTCGCGCTTTAATTTTTCGGCATCAAAGGTCTTCTCGATCAGGACTTGGGTCACGGTCTTCTTGTCATCTTCGTAACCCTCAAGAGAGTCGGGCAGGTCACTTGTGACCTTCGCCGTCGGAGCTTTCTCGGGCTCTTTCAAGTAGGAGTCGTCGAACTTCGGCACGATCTTCGAGTGATCGATCTCGTTCCATTCCTGGGCAAACTTTGGTGCCTCCGAGGCATCCATGCCAACGATGGTGTAGGTGAGATCTTTAGAGATGAGTTCACTTTCGACGATGCGGTAGAGTTTCCACTGGCTCGTAAGCTGCCCCGTCTTCACGCACACGCCTCGCGCGGCGTAGCCGTCACTGGTCATGAGTTTCGCGTGGGAGCCCACGTTGACGCCATCAGTGACACTGCGATTGAGGGTGGGCAAGCTCTACCCCACGTCGCACTTTCTGATTATCA
>JAJTIF010000136.1 GCA_021299675.1 Pseudomonadota bacterium
AACTCCGTCAGACCCTCATCTGTCGCAATCAGCTCCACAGGCTGGCGGTTTTTATTTTTTAAGGCAGCGGCAATTGAATGAATCCCAATAATCAAATCCATTAGGCCCACTTCCCTAGTGTCTGGAGTTTTTCTTTAATCGTTCCCACGAGAGCTTCTCTCTTAAGCTTGAGTGTTTCTCCAGTCTTACGCACCTTTACTTCAATTTCTCCAGTGGCATTAAAGTCGCGTTCACCCAAAACTACTCTCAAAGGAAGCCCGATCAGATCCGCATCTTTAAACATACCTCCGGGTCCCATGCCACGGTCATCATAGAGAACTTCGAGACCGGCCTTGAGAAATGATTCGTAAATTTCTTCTGCGATTTTTTTGGTCTCGTCAGTCTTGGCGATAACTCCGAAGTAAATATCGTAAGGAGCAATGGCTGCAGGCCAGATGATTCCGTCTTGGTCGTGGCTTTGCTCAATTGATGCCGCCAGCGTCCTCGTCACACCAATGCCGTAACACCCCATCAAGGGAGTGATCGCTTTACCTTGAGCATTGAGCACCGTCGCTCCCATGCTCTTTGTGTACTTATCACCAAGCTGGAATACGTGCCCAACTTCAATTCCTTTTTTCATGACGATGGGTTGGCCATTCATCACATCGCCATCTTTGGCGAGACGAAGATCAAGCTGCTTAAAGCTGAGTTTCGTGTCACGACTGGGAACGAAGCCTTTGGCGTGAAAACCTTCTTTATTTGCACCCACAACGTACGAGCTATTGAGATCGACACAGGCATCAAAAAGCACAGAGAGCTTTTCTGCCTGATGAGTGGGGCCCATGAAACCTTTTATTAAGCCCAGAGCTTCTAACTCTCCGGCCTGAGCTGCTCTGACGTGGTCAGCGTTCATGGCATTTTTGAATTTTACTTCATTGAGTTGATCGTCTCCCAGGAGCATGACCATGTAGTAGTGAACTTTTTCTCCGCGAATAACTTGCATGACCAGAGACTTGAGCGTGTGAGTGATGTGAAGACCGTGAGCCGCTGCGACCTCTTCACAAGTTTTCTGATTGGGAGTGGCGAACTCATTGTAATCAGCTGTTGGCTGGGGCTTGAGGTTGAGACGGGTGGTAGGTGCCTTCTCAATGTTAGCGGCGTAGCCTGTCCCTGGAACGGTAACCAAGGTATCTTCGCCGGCATCAGCAATGAGTTGAAACTCATGCGTCTTGGCACCACCAGCTGCCATGGCTCCACCGTCAGCCTCAACGACGATGAAATCAAGGCCCATGCGCTTGAAGATTGCGACGTAAGCACCATAGATCTTTTGATAAAAGGTATCTAAGCAGTCTTTATCCATGTGCAAAGAGTAGCCGTCTTTCATCGTGAACTCACGGCCGCGCAGAAGGCCAAAGCGGGGACGAATCTCATCCCGAAACTTAGTATTAATTTGATACAAACAAACCGGTAACTGCTTATAAGAATTGATAGTTTTACGGAACACATCCGTGACACTTTCCTCGTTGGTGGGGCTCACGCAAAGTTCGCGCTCGGCACGATCCTTGATTCGAAGCATCTGCGGTCCCATGACGTCCCAGCGACCGGTTTCTTTCCACAGCTCAGCCGGTGTAACCACTGGCATTTGGATCTCAAAACAGCCAATCCGGTCATGCTCCTCGCGGATAATTTTTTCGATCTTTTTCAGTGAGCGAAAAGCCATGGGGAGGTAGGTGTAGAGACCTCCGGCCGTTTTGTGAATGAGCCCAGCACGCATCATCAATTGGTGAGAAGGGATTTCAGCATCGTTAGGTGTTTCTTTAAGTGTCTGCCAAAAGCCTTGGGATAAGCGCATGAGTCCTCGATTGATGAATCAGTAGTTGGCTTAAATTACTTTAAGTAAGAGAGGTTGAAAAGCTAGCTGGGCTTAATTAGTGGGCTATCGCAATGCTCTGGGGCAGACGGAAAGCTTCGCGCGTTTCGGACTTGAGGTTCGAAGCCGAAACGATCTCATAAGCCGAGGGGGTTTCAAGCAGCTTACGACAGAGGATATTGTGGAGGTTATGACCTGATTTGAAAGTCGTGATTTTCCCAGCAATTTCATGGCCCAAGAGCGAGATATCACCAATCGTATCAAGGATCTTATGGCGGACAAACTCGTTATGGAATCTGAGCCCTTCGTTGTTGATGACTTTAAAATCATCCATCACCACAGCATTATCCAGGGAGCCGCCCTTGATCAGCCCTTTGCGTTTCAGCACGTCGACGTCGCGAGCAAAACCGAAAGTGCGTGCGCGAGCGATCTGATCGATGAAGTTTTCACAGCTAAACTCAAAGACTTCTCTTTGAGTTTTAATCACAGGGTGAGCAAAAACGATGGTTGAGTCGATAACCAGATTGTGGTGGGGTTCAAAGGTTGCCCACTTTCCATCTTTTTCCACTCTAATAGGCTGTAGAATCACGAGAAATTTTTTGGATTTATTCAGGTTTCTAATTCCTGCTTCTTTAAACAGAAAGACAAAAGAAGCTCCCGAGCCATCCATGATTGGAATCTCAGGACCATCGATTTCAATCAACACATTATTAATGCCTAAGCCATAAAGCACGGCCAATAGGTGCTCAACGGTATGAATGGCTTCTCTGCCGGAACCGATGGTGGTGGCATTCTCTGTGGCACCCACACTGGTAGCATCGGCTTTCATCATTTTTGAGCCTGGGATATCAGTCCGAACGAACTGAATACCGAAGTCTGAATCAGCAGGATTAATCACCATAGTGACCTTGCGGCCTGAATGCAGACCGATTCCTGTGACTTTGACTTCTTTGGCCAGTGTTCTCTGATAAATCATTGCATTCTCAAATAGTTACAACCCACCACTTTTGGGTATCCAGCTATATTAAATCAATTTGGATTAGATGAAACCCATAAATTTGTGCAGGTTGTATTATTCTTGACTCCCAAGGTCAATCGTTTTGAATATGTCGGAGAGCTTCATCCGAGAGCTGGCGGCCGCGAGGAGTACGGAGGATAAGTCCCTGTTTTAATAAATAAGGTTCATAGACCTCTTCAATAGTCTGTTTATCCTCTCCCAGCGTGGCGCTGAGGGCCTCAATCCCTACTGGTCCACCGGAGTAGATCTGCTTCATGACAGTGAGAATTTTGCGATCCATGGTATCTAGCCCCAACTCATCTATGTCCATCAGCTGCAGTGCTTTTTTAACATCAACCAGCTCGGCCTGCTTTTTCTTGTTCACCAAGACGTAATCGCGTACGCGACGAAGAATACGATTGGCGATTCGAGGAGTCCCGCGAGAGCGGCGAGCAATCTCGAATTTGGATTCGTGATCCAGTCCGAGGTTGAGCTTCGTGGCGTTGGCAGAAATGATTTTGGCGAGAACGTCTGAAGGATAAAAGTCGAAGCTCAAGTGAGCCATGAAACGGTCACGCAAGGGATTCGACAATAGCCCCGAGCGAGTGGTGGCGCCGATTAAGGTAAAGGGCAAAAGATCAATCTGCATAGTGCGAGCACTGGCCCCTTGGCCAATCAAAATATCCAAACGAAAATCTTCCATCGCCGAATAAAGAATCTCTTCGACAGAGATGTGCATACGATGAATTTCATCGATGAAAAGCACATCGCGTGGCTTTAAATTTGTTAGCACAGCTGCCAGGTCACCCTTCTTTTCAATGGCCGGGCCAGAAATCAAATGCATCTCGCTACCGAGAGCACCGGCGATCAGCATGGCCAGTGAGGTTTTCCCTAGACCAGGAGGACCAGAGAGCAGAACGTGGTCCATGGCTGCTCCACGGATCTTCGCTGACTCCACCATGACTGAAATATTGGCGACGACTTTTTCTTGCCCGAGGTATTCATCGAAGTTTTTGGGTCTAAGCCCCGACTCCACGTCGCGATCAAGCTCACTTGATTGTGCGGCCACAATACGTTCCATCGCTTACCTCAACTCTCTTAGAAGACTCTTAAGCAACTCTTCTGAACTCTTATAGGTCTTATCTTGCAGGAGTTTATTCATAACAGGCAGGACAAACTGCTCTTTGTAACCCAACTCTTGGCAAGCCTGAAGCGTCTCGTTCATCAATTGACGAGACTGAGTATCTTTAGCCGTCGCCTTGATGGTCATAGCTGGCACATTACCTGTGAGTTTTGCCATCTTGTCTCTCAAAGACAGAATGATCTGATCAGCGGATTTTTTACCAATACCAGGCGCTTCTTTGAGCATATTGGCATTTTCCATGGTGATGGCTTGGATCACGCCCGAGTGACCCAGGTGAGCGATGAGTCCAAATGCCGTTTTAGGCCCGACGCCATTAACTTCGACCAAGAGTTCAAAGAGCCGTTTCTCCTCGAGGGAGTTAAAGCCAAAAAGCGTTTGTGCGTCTTCGCGGATGACGTGGGAAATGAAAAGTGTCACATCCTTACCCGGGAGATGGGCCGTTGGAACATACACCTCATAACCCAGTCCATGAGTCGTGAGCACAATCACACGCTGAGCTTCGCTAGCGACAATTCGTCCTTGGATGTAACCGATCATAAAGAGATATCCTTCACTTTGTGACTCAAAGACCCCGCAAGGCCTCGAGATTTTTTCTGTTTAGCTGATCTCAAACTGACCGAACCTAGACCCGAGCGAGAGAGCATATGA